>NZ_RPZY01000012.1:0-20793 GCF_008661855.1 Varibaculum sp. | reverse complement strand
GGCTAAGCCGGTCACGGGGTCCCCGTAGTGCTTTTACCGATCCAACCCCGACACAGGAGCCGACCAACGCCCACCCCCACAACTTCCAGGCATATATCCAACAAATAACGCTCACCTGAGGAGCGCTTTGACCCTCCCAAGACAAAAACACCCTCCCAATCCGGGCAAAATGACCAATAAATAGGCTCTACCGCCCAATCGGGAGGGTCATAACGTCTCTGGAGGGTGATTTTGCCAAACTCCACCAGCAGTTTTAATCAATCTTCCAACCATTCCACCCTCCACAGGCAAAATCACCCTCCCGATTGCAGCAGTACGCGCCGTTTCCGCCCTCCCGAGACAAAATCCCCCTCCCAATACCGGCAAACCGCCCCAATTACGACCACATTTCCCATCTCGGGAGGGCGCAACCGCACCAGGAGGGTAAAAACGTCACCCAAAAGGGGCGCGGCAGGTAAATATGTGGGAGTAATGACAGAAGGGCAGGGAAAAGTTTCTTCCAAACAGATGCGGGTAGCGGTTTTATGCCGAGGGGTAGGATTTCGGAACATCAAGGTCGCAGACGGTAAAAAATGTGGAAGTAATGACAGGAAAAGCAGGGGAAAAGTTTGCTCCGAGTGGGCGCGGTGGGCATAAGAATTTGGAAAACGCCGCCACGTTTTCCAAATTCTTGGGCAGGAGGACAAACTTTCCCCCGCCCCCAGCCCCGACACGCGAGACATAGACGAGAGGAAGCACGGGGCAGTTATGACTGATGACGCCAACCGGCACTGCGCTGACTGGCAACCCACGCAGCAACCTGCGTGCGCCGCTGCAACCCCATTTTTGCCAGTAACGAAGTGATATGGTTTTTAACAGTCTTTTCCGCTACCCCGAGTTTCTCGCCGATTTCACGATTAGATAACCCCTCACCGATTAGGTTTAACACTTTGCGCTCGGCGGGAGTCAGATTAGCGGTGGGGTCTTCATTTCCGGCGCGCCGGCGGGTAACTGTGCGTTTATCCAGCAGTACCCGTCCTCCTTCAACTGCTCGGATAACATCGGTTATTTCTGCTCCCCGCACGGTTTTCAACACATAGGCTTTTGCCCCTGCCTGTAGGGATTCTGCTAAAGCATCATCATCGTCGAAGCTGGTGAGCACAATAGCCAGTGATTTGGGTGAAACCTCACGCAACTGTTTCATGACATCAATACCGGTTCCATCAGGCATTTGTAAATCTACCAGCACCACGTCGGGATGAACCAGTTCAGCGCGACGAACCGCGTCTTCAACGGTTCCAGCTTCTGCCACAACCTCCATTCCCACGGTTCGATCCACTATGTCGGCAATGCCTCGCCGCACGATTTCGTGGTCGTCAATTATCATCACCCGGGTGGGGTGTTCCTCCGTCCTTGACTGTTGGATGCTCATTTTTTGATTCTATCTAATCGTGGTAGTAGATAAATACTATTTTTACAATAGTTTGCTCTGCTGGGCGTTGCCACCAAAATATATATCCTTCAGAAAACTATACCTAGTTATCTAGGGGCTGACATTTGGGGCAGTAGGTGGCATTGCGCCCTGATTGCTGCAACTTTTCTAGGGTCGCGCCACAGATTTTGCAGGGTTCTCCGCCTCGCCCATACACCATTAGTTCTTGCTCGAAATAGCCGGGGTTGCCACTGGTATCTACGTATAGTTCATCGAAAGATGTACCGCCTTGTTTGATGGCAGCTTTCATGATTTCCCCTGCACATCTAAAGACTTCCTTGATTCGCTCTGCCGGAAGGGAATTAGCGCTTTGCGCGGGGCTCATCTTGGCAGCGAATAGAGCTTCATCTGCATAAATATTACCGATTCCGGAAACCAGTTTTTGGTCTAGCAACGAGTGTTTGATGGAGCTCTTGCGTTTTTGAACAGTGTCAATAATTTTTTGGCAGTCTACGCCCGGATCAAGCACATCTCGAGCAACGTTTTGTTCTACCCGCCGGGGAATCAAGCAGGAGTTAGCACCCCAACCGGCAGGTTTCTTGTCCTTGGTTTCTACTAGCGGTTCAACCAACATCCGTCCGAATGTCCGTTGGTCTACGAAATTAACTTTGCGTCCATCGACTAGTTCTATCGCTACCCGCAGGTGTGCGCGATTTTTTGAGGAGATATCGATTCCTGGTTGGTTAATAAGAATCTGCCCGGACATCCCGAGATGAATTACCAGCGAATACTGGGTTTGTTCCCCGGTATTATCCTTGCCTAGCAACCAGATAAATTTTCCGCGCCGCACGGCGTGAGTAATACTCCATCCTTCCAGGGCTTCTATGAAACGTTTCGGTTCCTGTCCGCGCAAAGATCCAGGAAATAATACTTTAACGTTTTTTATTTGCGCTCCGATTAGTTGTTTTTCTATGCCGCGACGCACAACCTCAACTTCTGGTAATTCTGGCATTTTTGATTCCCCTCAACCTTAGTGTCGTCTTTTGATCTCAAAATATTAAAGTCAATGGTTAAAAACCTAGTGGCGTTGTGATTCCGTGTTCGTCTCTTAGGTTCATGACCGCTTGCCTGGCAGCTTCGTGTTCTGCCACTTTCTTTGACCGTCCTTTTCCAAATCCTATTTCCCGGTCGCCGAGTATCGCTCGCGCACTGTAGCGGCGGTTGTGGTCTGGCCCGGTTCCTGTGACTGTAAATTCTACGGAATACACTCCTAGCTGCCCGGTTAGTTCTTGTAAAGTTGTTTTCCAATCCATTCCGGCACCGCGTTCTAGGGCATGGTCAAGCAAATCTTTTAACAGGTTTTCTACAACTTCACGGGTAGCTTCCAGACCGTGGCAAAGATAGGTGGCTCCGATTAGGGCTTCTACCGTGTCAGAGAGGATGGAGTCTTTTTCTCGTCCTCCGGTTTTTTCCTCGCCGCGTCCTAATAAAATGTAGTCCCCTAATCCGATGTTTCTAGCTACGGACGCTAATGGTTCTTGGGAGACGGTGGCCGAGCGCATTTTGGCTAAATGCCCTTCGGGGTGAGAGGGATAGGAACGGTAGAGGCGTTCGGTAACTATCAGTTGCAGAACCGCGTCTCCTAGGAATTCGAGACGCTCATTTGTGGGTAGCCCGTCTTGTTCGTGTGCAAAAGAGCGGTGGGTTAAAGCCAGCACTACCATTTCGGGGTCTAATTCTATCCCCCATTTAGATAGCAGTTTCGCTAAATCTTGCGAACCGCGGTTCATTCTTTCTTCTTTCCCTGCTCATCAAATATCCCTGCTAGCGCTGACCAGCGTGAATCTATCACCTCGTGGTGGTGATCTTCTTCAGCGGAGGCTAACGAAATTCCGCACTCAGGGCAAAGTCCCAGACAGTCTGGGGTGCAGAGCACCGAATAGGGAATTTGTGGAACGATTGCGTCTATCAAAAGTGGCTCTAAGTCTATGCGAGAATCAGAGCGAACTTGATAGGCATCGTCTAACTCATCATACACGCTTGAGTCGTCACTCACCTCATTGAGGAGGCGCGCTAACACATCGGGATAGTAGTAGATGCGGGTTAGAGAAAACTCCAGGGACTTACCCACCGGAGTCAAGCAACGCACGCATTGACCTTCTGCTCTACCGCTACCGCTAACGCTGAGGGAAACTCCCTCAGAAATAGCTACCGCAAACAGGTCTAATTCCAATGATTGCCCGGCGCGAACCGCCATGCTTTCGGTACCGATAGCGGCAGGAATGTCTACTGTTACCTGCCAGCTTTTACTGTCTCCCTCAGCAGAACCTAGCCCGGTTAATTCAAGAGGAATTACGGCTTTATTTTCTTTTCTCACTCCCCATAGCCTAGGCGCTATTGCCTTTTAACGCCAGCAGCCAAGGCTGGGCAGTTTAGAACTGAGGACGTTCTTGGCGAGAAAACTGGGCGCGCCCTTGGCGTGTTTGTTCCGCAATCCCTCCGAGAAGCTCTTCAAGCTGCGCCAATGATTCACTTACGTATTGGTCTGATTGGTTCATAAAGTCGCTGGCTTGCTGGCGTGCCTCTTGAACGGTTTGCCTTGCTGCTTGCTGCGCTTCTCGATAGATGTTTTCTTGAGAAACTAGCTGGTCTGCACGCTGGCGTGCCTCTTGAAGTATCTGATCAGCCCGCTGATTAGCTTGGGCAATGGTTTCTTCGGCTTGCGCATCAGCATGGTTTATCGTGGACTCTGCCCGTTGATTCGCCTCTGCAATTGTCTGTTCGGCTTGCGCATTTGCTTGCGTAACCGTGTTATGAGCTTCTTCTTCAGCTTCCCGAGTTACCTGTTCTGCTTCAACGCGAGCATCGGATATAGTTTGCGCTGCTTCCTCATCGGCAGCGTCCAAAACCTTGTTAGCATCAGCCACAATTCTGTCCGCGTTCACCAGGTCAGCGGGTAGGGCGGCGCGAGCGTTATCTAGCAGCTCCACTCCCTCTGCCTGGTTAATCATCACCGAAGCTGAGAAGGGAACACCACGCCCCTGTTCAATCATTTCGCTCAGACGGTTTAATACCGCGATTACATCTGAGGGTGCATACTGGGCTTCTTCCTGGGGAGCCATGATTATCCTTTCTGTTTATAGAGGTAAACTTGGGTTTGAGCTTGGATTATTTTCCGAGGACGCAGCAAATGCTTTTTGTAGGGCTTGAGCTACCTGTGGGGGAACAAATCCGGATACGTCTCCGCCGTAAGCTGCGATTTCTTTAACTACTGAGGAAGAAATCAAAGCGTTTTCGGGGGAAGTCGGAATTAAAATTGTATCAATGCCAGATAGTTGTCGATTCGCGAAAGCCTGGGTCATTTCACTGTCGGTATCTGTTGAGTTCCGTATTCCTTTTACCAGGGCTTTCGCCTGATAGCGGGCAGCTAAATCGCAAGCTAGCCCAGCCCAGGTAACTACCTGAACATTAGCTAGAGTTTCGGTTGCTTCGGTGATAAATGCAGCCCGCTCGGCTACGTCAAATAGATAGTTTTTCTTTGAGTTTTTCGCTACTGCCACGATTACCCGGTCAAAAAGATGGGCTGCGCGGTCGATAACATCTAGATGACCATAGGTTAGAGGGTCGTAAGAGCCGACACACACAACAGTACTCATAGCTACAAAATACCCGCAAGCTGCCACTTAATGCGGTGTCCCACGCGGAAGAGGACGTAAACTATTTTTCTTCCTGAAGATTTGCGGCGTTTTCTGGGGTATCTTTTAGGGCTGGACGCAGGAAATAGATAATGCTTTCCCCATAGAGTTTTTGGGATTGTTCTTCCCACAGTTCCTTGTCCCATTCCAGGGCTTCATCACGGGCGGAGCGCTCTACCACTATCCAGGCGTCCGGGTCGCATAGCGGGTGCAGATTGCTGAGGGTTTTCAGGATTTCCGCATTTTCCATAGCGTAGGGCGGGTCAATAAATACCAGTTCCCACTGGGGATTAGGGTTGGCTCCCACCCATCGAGAGGCTAGGAAAGCTAGTGCTGGCTGCACATACAGTTTGGCTTCTTTGAAAACTGGATTGGCTGCCAGGTTCTTTCTGATGGCTTTGGCTGCTTCTTGAGATTGATCAACTAGGTCGAGACTTAAGGCGCCTCGGGACAGGGCTTCAAACCCGTAAGCTCCGGAACCGGCGAAAAGGTCGAGAACGCAGGCATTTTCCACAGCTCCCCGGGCTTGCAGGGCGGAAAAAACTGCCTCTCGAACCCGGTCTTGGGTAGGACGCGTCCCGCGGGAGGGAACACTTAAATGAGTCCCCCTAGCAGTGCCCGCTATTATTCTCATCATGATGTCAGTCTAACCCGAGCAAAGTATCAAGCTAGAAACTACGGCATTACCAGTGTTTACTCCTATCCGCGCTCTAGATATTCTTGTTCTTCCTCACTGATGCGTCTGCTAATTGCCGCTTGTAAATAGGGATATTTCTGTAGCTGAGAATCACCCTCTATCAGGCTTTTTGCGTCTTGTTGCGCCTGGGAGATTACTTTCTCATCCGCTAGCAAATCAAGAATTTTTAACGAGGAGGAGCGTCCCGACTGGGTTTGCCCCAGAATGTTCCCACTTTCTCGTAAACGGAGGTCAATCGCGGCGAGTTCAAATCCATCGGTAGTGTTCACGAAGGCTTCTAGACGATGGCTGGCGGGACTTTGAGCTTCGGCTCCTGACCACACTAGGCATACTCCCCCATATTTGCCGCGCCCGATACGTCCGCGCAGCTGATGCAGTTGCGCAATCCCGAAACGGTCGGCATCAAGAATCACCATCATCGTGGCTTCAGGAACATCAACTCCCACTTCAATCACCGTGGTAGCTACCAGTAGCGGGGTTTTTCCGCTTATAAAATTTGCCATGGCGTGGTCTTTTTCTTCCGCACTCATTTGCCCATGTAATACTCCGATTTTAACTCCTTCTAAGGCGGGCATATTTTTGAGCTGAACAGCTGTTTCAGTGACGTTAGCTATTTTTTTATTCTCGTTTTGAACCCGGGATTCCCTCCAGTTTTCTCTGGTATCTGCCGCCCGCTCTCCCTTTCGGCAGGATGTATTTCTCCTCTCGTCCTCGTTATCGGAACCATTTCCTGCCTCTTCGGTTCCCGGATTAATCGCGGGACACACCACAAATACGCGACGACCTGCCATGATTTCTTCTTTGGCACGTTGCCAGGTGCGCTGTGTCCAGGATTGATTTGCGCTGTTTACTCGATAAGATTCCACTTTTGCACGCCCAGGCGGCAGACCTTTGAGAGTAAGTAGGTCGAGGTCGCCGAAAGAAGTCATAGCAACTGAGCGCGGTATCGGGGTTGCGGTCATTACCAACAGGTGAGCGGTGCCAGTTTCGTTTTTCCGCAGCTTATCTCGTTGTTTGACCCCAAACTTGTGTTGTTCATCAATAACCACTATTCCGGGGCAAGAGGGAGCTACCTGATTAGAGAGCAGGGAATGGGTACCGACAAAAATACCAGCCTGTCCCTGATTTAGAGCCTCTAAAGTACGCTGCTTTTCGCCGCTAGGAAGGGAAGAAGAAAGCCGATAGATAGGTACGCCCTCCCCTCCGCGCAGGTTAAACCCACCCGGTTGTGCCAGTTCCCCTAACAGAGCGCACAGGGTAGAAAAATGTTGATGCACCAAAACTTCGGTGGGAGCCATAAAAATGGCTTGCCGCCCACAATCTAATGCCCGCAGCATTGCTAGCAGCGACACTACGGTTTTACCTGACCCCACGTCTCCTTGTAACAGCAGATTCATAGGGCGCGGGGAAGAAAGTCGCTGCGAAATATCGTCCAAGACTTCGCTTTGGAAAGCGGTCAGGGTGAAGGGTAGTGAACTTGCTACCCGGTCGCTGAAGCCGCCAGGTATTTTTTTAAGGCAGGGTGCGTCCTCGGATAATTCCGCCCGACGCTGAGCCAGTGCCACCTGCAAAATAAAGGCTTCCTCGTACCTAAAACGTGCTTGTGCCTGCGCGAAATCTTTGCGTGATTGGGGGCGATGAATCTTTTCAAAAGCCTCGTTTATCTCTAGCAATCCCCGTTCTTCCCGAATATCTTCGGGGAGCGGATCTGGTAAGGGAATTGTTTTTAGCTCATCAAGCAGCACCGCGATTGCCTTTTGGGTGGTCCAAGTGGGCAGTCCCACTTTCGCGGGATATATCGGTTCTGGACGCATAGCTTGTGCTTGAACCTGCTGGTTATTGCCCACGTCCAAATTCTCATCATCGACTTCCTGATAGGAGGGGTGAGAAAGTTGCAGCCTACCTCGATAAAGGCTGGGTCGGCCGGAGAATAGTTTAGTTTGCCCCACCTGCATTTGCGCAGACATCCAGTTGATTAAATACTGGTTTTTTGCCCAAAATACCGCATCCATCCGGTTGTTACCGTCACTGAGTTTTAGGGACAGCATCCATTTTCCACCGTGGGTACGCCGCCGGCTAGAGTCTGCGATTTGAGCAATCACTGATTGTTCTTCCCCGATTGTTAGCTGCGCAAATGGCGTGAGTTCACCTAGTTCGTGATAACGGCGCGGAAAGAAATATAGGAGGTCAATTGTAGTTTTTAACCCAAATTTACTATCGAGTTTTCCCGCTACTCGTCCTAGAATTTTCTTTAGGGGTTCCCCTCCCCCTAGGGAAGTGTCTCTATTCACTGCGAAAGTACCCCCACTAAAGTGGCTCCGCTTTGCCCGCCGCTAATCAGCTCGATGCGTATTCCCGGAGAGCCCTGGGAAAAAGCGGTTTGTACCCGGGAAATAATGTCAGGATCTTCTCCGCTGCCAATCAGGATTCGTGCTTGAACATCTGTGGGGGTAACTGCCGAAGATAGCAGTTCAAATGGGGTTTTAGTATCAACGCTCCAGGTGCGTTGAGTTGCTAAGGCATCGAAAGCCCGGCTGCGCTGCAATTGCAGCAATTCTGGCGGTTCGATAGCCGAAGATACCACTTGCGTCAATGCGCGAGTAACCTCTAGAACTTGCAGGTCATCTTGGGTTGGCGCGACCAATAGTTCAATTCCTTTATCTTTGGCTGGTCTAACCAGATTGGCAAGCTCTGCTGCCGCCAGTTGATTACAGGGCAGCACTGAGACTACCTCTTGTTCCATTTCCGCGATCACCGGCAAGACTTCAAGCGGAATTCCCTGGCGAGATAGCACCACGACCGCCCCCAGGTTGGCCAGATCCCCAACCAATCCTGGCGAGGAAGTATAGGCTAAAACAGCCGGTCTAACCGGGCGGATTGCCCGCGAGGAATCGAGACTGACCAAATTGGAGCTAGTGGGAATTTCTGAGGCTACCGGCAGCGGCGGCCTGGTCAAGATCATTCCCGTTTTATCCGGTAAAAGTTCGATTACTCGCCGGGGATGTCGCGTACGCACCAGCAGTATTCTGGAACCTATCCCGAGCATATCGGCGCGACCAGTCATAGCCCCATATACCCCGTTTTCTTCTAGCTGGGTTCGTAGCTGTTCAAATCGGGAATTATCGGCTTGCCCGCGCCAGGTAAGCACCAGGGAGTTAAGACGCGAAACTGCCTCTAGGCGCTGATTAGAGGCAGGAACCATATCGCGAATCATTTGTAAACTGGTGTTTACCGCCCCGGCTTCTTGGTGATTCTCTAGGGCGTAGGTTTCAACCATTGCCGCGATTAACAGCATCAATACCGCTGCTCTCGCATCGGGGCGCCCATGATTTTCTTCGGCTCCCTCTACTAGCGCCACCTGACTGGATAACCAAGCACGTGAGAGGATATCTTCAATCGACATTTGTTTCGGTTGAGTATCTAGTTCCGCGTTTACCTCTTCTATCAGCCCTGACAGAGTTGGTGGATCTAAGGTTTCCACTGCTGGCAGCAGACAGCGATTTGGAACTTCGCGGCTAGAGCGTAGTACCTTTAACAGCTGCACCGGATTTAGGGCGGCAGAGTCGGTTAGTCCAGCGGCAATGTCGGCTAGTTCGCACAGCACTATCCCAATCATGCCTCTAGCTCCCGCCAAGGCGGCATCGGCGATAGCTTCCAACACCCATTTCGCGTCCCTATCGGCGCTAACGGGCAGGGAAGCTACTGTCAAAGCGACTTTATCCCAGGTAAATAGGGCATTTGATCCGGTGTCGGAGTCCAGCTCACTGAGTCTGTCCATAGCGTCTAAGGCTCTTTGTCCCGCTTGGAGCACCTGAGCACACATTTTTACCCAACGTCGAATGTTTCTTCCGGTCACCAGGAGGTCTACCCGTTCTGTGGATTCCAGCGCCGAGGCAACGTTTTCTCGGTTTCGTTTTGTTTTCGGTTTCGCTGCTTTCGGAGGAAGTGAGGGTACTTCAAAATCCAATAGTCCGGTGCTGCCAGTAGTTTCATAACTGTTAGTGTTTTTTTTAGTTTTTTCTCTTTGGCGAGGACGTGGGGCAGTTTTGGCTTTTTTCTCGCTTTGGGCGGGGCTATCTTTTTTGGTTTTCTCGCTTTGGGAGGGCAGATATTCCTGTTTCGAGGACGAGAAAGAATTTCCTACCTCACCTGAGTGTTTTGCGCGTGAGGCACGAGCGAAATCTGCGAAAGAAAACAAATCCGCTAAGGGTTGTTCTTCGCCCACCATTGCCTCCTTGGGTATCTAAAAGTTGCGAGCGCTGCTATGCCCGCTCTCATAGTCTAGCGAGTTTTCAGTGAAGCCCGGCACAATAACTACCTGGTAGTTGGCTGTTGGTCAGTAAATCAGTTAATCTAGTCGGGTTGTGAAACTCTGGACGGCTATGTCCAGACTCAAAGAATACTTGAAGGAGACTATCGTGGCTGCCACCTGTGACATCTGTGGGAAGGGTCCCGGTTTCGGGAAGAGCGTTTCGCACTCCCACCGGCGCACGAACCGCCGTTTTAACCCCAATATTCAAAGCGTGCGCGCCGTTGTTGGTAGCATGCGCAAGCGCATGAATGTTTGCACCAAGTGCCTAAAATCTGGTCGGGTAACCCGCTAGATTCCCAGGTCAAACTGGACGCCGTCTACTTTTAGTAGGCGGCGTTTTTCTTAGTAGCGTCTCTTTAATCGGGATTAGCGGGCTAATAGGGTTAATACCGGGCTAATACCCAAATGGGTGAAAATCTGGATTACTGAACTTCCTTGACTTTGTTGCCGGTAAACTTATACCTAGTTATTAATACTTCAAGCTAAAGGACACTTATGACTTCCAACATTCCGAACCAGCCAGCCAGTTCCTCTAATCCATCTGGTCAGCCACTACCCCCAAATCAGGGCAACATGAACAATGGGGGCGTTGCTAACGAAAACACCCCAGGTAATCCCTACCAGGCTTCTCAGGAGAATCAATACCACGCCCCTATGGTTAATAATCCTGGTAATCCGCAAGGCAATGGCTATGCTACCCCTCAAAGCAGCCCTTACCCGCAGGCACCGGGCAACTTCCAGCAACAGCCTTACCCGCAAGCACCGGGAAATTTCCAGCAGCAGCCTTACCCCGGTCAGCCAGTACCTAATATGAACGGTGGCTACCCCGCCCCCGGGGCACTTGCACAGCCATATCCAGATCAAAAATCCAAGATGGCTGCCGGTCTACTGGGGATTTTCTTAGGTGGACTTGGCATCCACAATTTCTATCTTGGATATACCGGCAAAGCTATCGCGCAGCTGCTAATTTCCCTGCTTTCGCTGGGATTCTTAGCGATCATCTCGGGCATTTGGGGACTAATCGAAGGCATTCTAATCCTGACCGCAAAGCCCGGTACTCCCTGGTCGTTGGATGCACGCGGAGTTCCGCTTTCTTCCTAGCTTAAAAGCTAATCAACCAATAGTTTCAAACAGTTGTCCGTGAGCCATCCGCTATGGCTCACGGACATTTTTTATTAGATGTTCTCTCCCGGCTGTGAGGAAGTTCAAAGACTATCGGAGTGCTCTCAGCTTTCATCAAGGCGTCCTGGTTTGCTAGATTAGTTAGTAACCGACCAGGAAACTGGTACGAAAGTGGAGGTTTTCCCACCTGGATACTTTTGGGTATCGGGTAAGAACAGATGCGTTCGTATACGCGCGCATTTTGCTACCTCCACTAGCTAAGTGGGGGTTTTCTTATTTTTAGGTTAGCTCCCAAAAATCTCAAGCAAGGAGCAGCTATCAGCACCGAGACACGGATTAATGACCGCATCCGGGTGAAAGAAGTCCGCCTAGTTGGCCCCAGTGGCGAACAGGTGGGGGTAGTCCGGATAGAGGACGCATTACACCTGGCCAGCGAGGCTGGTTTGGATTTAGTAGAGGTCGCGCCGACGGCGAAACCTCCAGTTTGCAAGTTAATGGATTACGGCAAGTTCAAATATGAGGCTGCCCAAAAGGCTCGTAACGCTCGCCGCAACCAGGCAAATTCTCAGCTCAAAGAGATTCGTTTCCGCCTAAAAATTGACGACCACGACTATGAAACCAAAAAAGGTCACGTTGTGCGGTTCCTAGAGGGCGGGGACAAAGTTAAAGTCATGATTATGTTTCGCGGGCGTGAACAATCTCGTCCCGAAATGGGGGTTAAGCTCCTAGAACGCTTAGCCGAAGACGTAACCGAAATGGCCATAGTGGAATCTATGCCCCGCCAGGACGGACGCAATATGACTATGGTGCTTGCACCCACTAAACGTAAACACCACACCAAGTCGGATCAGCGTCGCCGCCGTGATCAAAAACGTGGCGAAACCATGAACCGGCAACAACTTAAAGATGCCCGCAAAGCCCGAAAAGCTAAAGAAGCTCAGGAAGCTGAAGCCGCATCTAACAACGAAAAATAAGGCTCGTCCTAGAGACAAAAGCAGGCAAAACCACCGGCTTGCCGGTAGAGAGGAAAAAAGATGCCGAAGATGAAGACGCACTCCGGTGCGAAAAAGCGTTTCCGCAGAACCGGAAGTGGCAAACTAATGCGGGAAAAGGCTGGAAAACGCCACCTATTAGAACACAAGTCTTCCAAACTGACCCGTCGTCTCAGCCGTGATCAGGTGGTAGCACCCGCCGACACTAACCGCATCAACAAGCTGTTGGCTGGCAACAAGTAGGCAAGGAGAGGATTAAGAGATATGGCACGCGTAAAACGAGCAGTTAATGCCAAGAAGAAACGTCGCACCGTACTGGATCGCGCCTCTGGTTACCGGGGTCAGCGTTCTCGCCTATACCGTAAGGCCAAAGAACAGCTACTGCACTCAGGCGTTTATTCCTACAACGACCGCCGCAAACGCAAGAACGACTTCCGCAAACTGTGGATTCAGCGTATTAACGCTGCTTGCCGCGCTCAGGGAATGACCTACAACCGCTTCATCCAGGGCTTGCGCCTAGCCGAAATCGAAGTAGATCGCCGGATGCTTTCCGAACTCGCGGTTTACGATATCGACACCTTTAATCAGCTGGTAGAAAAAGCTAAAGCTGCTCTACCTCAGGACGTAAACGCTCCGGCTGCTTAAAGCCCCTAAAAGAAGTTAGCTTTTTGCTTAATCTACGCCTAGACACGATTGATAATCCTCGCTCCCAGCGGGTACGGACTCTGGTCAATCTGTCTAGGCGTAGTTTTCGTTTAAAGCAAGGATTGCTCCTGGTAGAAGGGTCGCAATCTTGCGCGGAACTGCTGAGTTTTTATCCGGAAGCGGTTCGCGATGTTTATCTTTGTCACCGTGCTCCCGAGCCAGCTATCCAGGTGGCGAGGACGGCTTTAGGGATTACCCGCTGGGTACATCCGGTTGCTCCCTCGGTAATGAAGTTATTCGCGCCCTCGGCGCAAGGTATCGCGGCTACAGCTGACCTCTCAGCGCTCCCGAGCGAAGAACTCCCGTCCGCGGAGGTTTTGAAAGAGGGCGCCTGGGCAGTATGTGCACGAGTACAAGATCCCGGGAACCTTGGGACGATTATTCGGATTGCTGATGCCTGTGGCCTGGCCGGAGTCTTAGCCCTTTCGGGCTGCGCTGATGTTTCTAGCCCGAAAGTTATTCGCGCCAGCGCCGGGAGCCTTTTCCACTTGCTGGTTTACTCCGGTGCCTCCTTCGGGGCTTTAGCAGAGCTGAGCGAGGAAAACGACGGCTGCCTAGTGGGATTATCCGGTAAAGCGACTGTCGATTTACCTAGCTTTACTGCCTCCAATAACGTAACCGTCTCTCCCCTATTTATCTGCCTGGGTAACGAAGCCCAAGGTTTATCTAGCGAGGAAATCGCCCTCTGTAATGAAACTATCGCCATCCCTATGTGGGGAAAGGCAGAATCCTTAAACGTGGCAACCGCCGCCGCAATCGCCCTGCACGCCATCGCCAGCGCTCGCGCTCGCTAAAAACAATCCGCCTTAGTTCGCCCCATACAGGGAAAATGACAAATATCATTTCTAAAAAGTGACAAACCCTGATGGTATAGCTTCAGATTAACCGCGATAATTTGGGTATGAAAGAACAAGCAGACCCCAACCTATCTACCTCCATAAAGGTAGTGGATAAAGAAGCATTAACAAATGCTGCCGGAATAGCAGAAAGTTACGAAACTACCCGGAAAAGTAGAGAAAATAAATCCCTCATTTCCGCTACCCCAAAACCGGCAATAGCGATTGAAAACCTAACCCAAACTTTTGGCGCAATTCGCGCCCTAAACAATCTAACTTTAACTATTCCAACCGGAAAAGTAACCGCTCTGCTTGGACCAAATGGAGCCGGAAAATCAACCCTAATTGATTTAGCTACCGGACTTACCAAACCAAAATCCGGTAACATTAAAGTATTCGGTTTAGATCCCTTACGTGCCGTTCGCTCCGGCAGGATAGGAGTTAGTCAGCAAAGCGGTACTTTTCCGGAAATACTCACAATTAAATCCGCCTTACAACTCCTAGCGGCAGCTTGGCCAAAACATTTGCCAATAGAGCAATTAATGGAGCTTTGCGACCTGAATAAAATAGCCAAACGGAAAATAAAAAAGTGTTCTGGCGGAGAAGTTCAACGGCTTAAACTTGCTTTAGCGCTCCTACCTAATCCGGATTTACTTATTCTTGACGAAGCCACCACCGGAATGGATGTGAACGCAAGAGCAGCATTTTGGCAGATTATGCACCACCTAGCCCAGCAGGAGCGCACGATTGTTTTCGCCACTCACTATTTATCGGAAGCCGAAGATTTCGCGCACAATATAGCCATCCTCGATCACGGGCAGTTGGCAGCCAGCGGCAGTCCCGATAAGATTCGTTCCCTGGCACGTTCACACCTATCTGCCCTATTACCGGAGTCGTCACGCACCGGCGCTCAGCGCGCCCTCGCCAAAGTCCAAGGAGGGCGAAACTGGAATATCTGGTTCGATAACGAGCGTATCCATATAGATGGGGCTGACCTTGATGATGCGTTACGCACCCTCGCCCAATTCGATGAAGCCACAGATTTCAGCCTCACCAGGGCGTCCTTAGACGAAGCCTTTACCCATATCACCCAGGAAGTAAATAGTTAAGATGCCGATTGGGAATGACCACTCCTCCTTAAAAAAAGAGAAATACCATGTCGAAAAATAATAATTCTCCTCTAAATATAAAAACCGATAATAAAACGTTAAAAATGATTGATTTTCCCACCCCCAGTAAAAATCAATCCCCCTATAACTCCTGGCGGAATCTGGGATTAATTATGCGGCGTTGCTTTTTTGTTTGGGTACATCCGACTACTTTAATTCTATTTACTTTTATCCCGATAGCCTGTTTCTCGATTTTCGGTTTAGGGCAGGAATACTCGAATATCGATTTAGGGGAAACCACAATTGCCGGATCCATCATGTGCAATATGTGTCAATACTCGGTAGTATTTGTCGCCGCCTGTATCACTGCCCGTATCGGCACCGAACAGGCAACCGGCTGGACGCGACAAATCGCCCTCACCCCGATAACTTCCCGGCTGTATGGCACTGGTCGCGTTATCGCGACCGCTATTTCTTGCCTGGCAATGACCATTATTACTTACAGTTACGGGTTCGCTACCGGGGTACGCATGAGCGCAAAGGCTCTAATATTATCCCTAGGTGTTTTAGTAATTTCCGCACTTTTCGGAGCGGTATTTGGATTATTAACAGGTCTGCTCATCCCCTCAGATGCGGCGCAAGGAATAGTTGGAGGCGGCTCGTCACTAATCGCTATTTTTTCGGGAATGTTTACTCCTTTAGAACAGATGGGCGCGTTTGTCCAAAAACTGGGTGAGTTTATGCCTATGTGGGGATATAATCAGCTTTTACAAGTCACATTTAATAATCAAACTATTTTGGGGTGGAAAATCTATTTGAATATGGCAGTGTGGACTGTGCTGCTATTGGGAATAGTGTTAGCGTTACTGCAACGAAAAAAGTCGTAGTTACCGCCTAGAACTTTATCGCCGATAATGCCAGCAAAACTGACTAGCGACTGGTGGAAATGAGGGAATATGTTAAAAAATAGGGACTCTTGGGCTTTCGCTTTCCCTCCCCTACTATTTCTTATTCTGCCCCTTTACTATATGTCGGCAGGATTTCCACAAATCAGTTACCTTGTCGCTTTCTTTTTGATGGTGCTGTTTGGCGCCTTCTACGTGGCGGCTTGGCTACAAATCCCCTATCGTCCGCGCCGTTTATCCTCGCTTAATATCGCTATTTTAGCTGGGCTAATTGTCACCTATTTGGGTGGATGGTGGATAGCGGGAATTAACGCCCCGGTAGCCTTTCAAGCTTCCTATCTTTGCTCGGTAGCTATATTTTTACTACCTGCCCGTCTTGACTATTACGCATTAGGGATAATTTATCTGCTGACAATGCTGCAAGTAGCTATCTCTCCCTCTATAACCAACTGGTCGGCGGTGCTGATAACTATCTTTACTTCTTTAGCCTGCTTTGCTGGTCGCAGCTCCGTTGAGGCTGAAAAACGCCGGACGCTGGCGGCAGCTAGTGAAACACAGGCGGCTAAAATGCGCGAGCGAGCCAGGATTAACGCTGATTTGCATGATGTTTTAGGGCAGACCTTAACGGCTATTTCCTTAAATGCTCAGCTCAGTTCCCGGCTTTTGGAACAAGGCAGGAATCAGGACGCGGCCTCGGCTCTCCGCACTGTTCAGCTCCTTTCACGACAGGCTCTCGCGGATGTGCGACAGGTGGTTAGCGCTTCTCGCGAGACTGTAATCGCTGAAGAAATAGAAAATGCACGGGCACTTTGCCAGGCAGCAAATATCACTTTTTCTGTTAGCGCCCTGGATACTATCAAGCCCGAAATCGAGAATCTGGCTGCTTGGATGATTCGCGAGGGAATCTCTAATCTGGTTCATCATTCCGGCTCCGATAAGGCCTGGCTGCTCTGCACCGCTAAAAGCGTTTGTTTAATCGATAACGGTAAAGGTTACCAGGAGCTAGTTTCAGATAGTGATAACGCCGGGTCAAGTGGTAACGATGCTACCGGTAATGGTCTTTGCGGTCTTAAGGACAGAGCCTATAATCTAGCAGTTATTTCTTACGGTAACCTGTTTAGCTCGGCTTGGGAGCAGCTAATAGCTATAGACCCCGAGATTTCTACCAGGGCAGATGAGCTGATTTTACCCCCTAAATATCCTCGTAAACGCCCTCATGGATTCTTCCTTGCGCTTTATACTCGCTAGCTTGCGGCGCAGTTCATTTAAGGCACTCGCCGAAGACCAGTCATTTGTCGCTACTGCGAGTGTTGTGCCTGATACTTGTCGGACTTACTCAGCTAGCGTTATGGGATAATTAGAACATGATTTCGCTAATGCTGGTAGATGACCAAACCCTGGTGCGACAAGCTTTAGCCAGTTTGCTTAGTTTAGAGGACGACCTCAAAGTTTCAGGGCAGGCTGACAACAACCAGGCAGCGTTACAGCAGCTGCGCGCCCTACAAAATAGTGGACAGGCAGTTGATGTGGCGTTGGTAGATATTGAGATGGGGTCAGATTCCGGACTGGATTTAACTCGCGAAATCAAACAGGCTTTCCCAGACACAAAAGTACTGATAGTAACGACTTTTGGTCGTCCCGGATATTTAAGCCGGGCACTTGCGGCAGGAGCTAGCGGTTTTATTGTCAAAGACACCCCCGCGGATCAGCTGGTGAGCATTATTCGCAATATCTATGCGGGAGCTAAACATATTGACCCTAAACTGGCTGCCGATGCCCTAGCTCAAGGACCTAATCCTTTAACCCCGCGCGAAATAGAGACTCTAAGCTGTGCCTTAACTGGGGCTAGCATCGAGCAAATAGCGGCTACAGTTTTCCTAGCTCCCGGCACGGTACGTAATATCATTTCCGGAGCAATGACCAAGCTGGGAGCTAAAAGCAGAATCGAAGCTGCTCAAACCGCTAGCGCCGCCGGTTGGCTATAACTGGGTTTTCGTAGCTCATGATTTAAGCTCTTTTAACGCCTCTTCGACATCAACATAGCGCTTGATAGCAGCATCTGAGAGCTGTCTTTCTGATTCCGCCAACGCAAGCTGGGTTTTGTAGTTAGGGGAAACACTCGACATAGCAATTCCTCCCTCCAAAACAACACAGATAGTAACAAGTTTATTATCTAGACGTTATCCGTTCAATAGCTACCATTCTTTATTCGAGCTGAGGGGCAGGGTTAGGGTGAAGATGGCTCCCGAGGGGGCGCGGTTTTCGGCTTCGATACTGCCCCCCAGCGCCTCGGTCAAAGTTTTTACGATTGCCAGCCCCAGCCCGGAGGATTCGCCGGGAGTGCGGGCAGTGTCAGCCCGTACGAAACGATTAAACAGGGTATCGGCAATCCGCGGATCAATCCCCGGCCCGTTATCTGCCACTTGTATCTCCACTTTATCCCCTGCCACCAGATAGCCGCTGACCTGTATTTTTGTCCCGGCAGGGGTGTGCTGAGCGGCGTTAGCTAATAGGTTAGAAATAATCTGGGTGAGGGCGGATTCACTGCCTACTACCGTAACTTCCGCCAAGTCCTTCGCGAACTCCAGCTCCCAGTTATGCTCTGGGTATGTGATACGCATATTGGTGAAAGTTTCCACTATCGCCCCCGCGATGGGAACTTCCTCTACCTGGGCATTCTGTCCCGCGTCCAGGCGTGCCAGCAAAATCAAGTCCGAAACCAAATCTGCCAGGCGCTGACTTTCCCGCTCAATCCGCCCTACCGCGTCACCAGCTTGCTCACCTAGGTTTTGTCGCGCCAATAACTGGGCATAACCACTGATTGCCGCCACCGGGGTACGAAGTTCATGGGAGGCATCAGCCACAAATTGACGCAGTTGCGCTTCGCTTTCTTCTCGCAGTTTCAGCGAGGATTCAACGTGTTCGAGGGAGCGGTTTAAGGAACGCCCGAGCTGGGCGGCTTCAGAATCTTTGCTGGTAACCTCGTCCCTTACCCGGGTAGGTAACTGACTTTCGCTTTCCAGATTAACGGTTTCAACCGCGCGTGCCACGGTTTCTACCTGGGTTAAATCCCGCAGTTCGCGGCGCACTAAGAATCGCGCCAACAGGTAGGCGCCCAGCAGAGCCGCGAGCGAACCTAAAGAATAGAAAAGGATAAACGAATGCAGAGTTTGGTTTACTTCCCGCAGCGGAAGCCCGCTGGCAATACGGGCAGTTCCTTCCGGGGTATCAACCTGGCGCTGCGCTACTCGATAGTCCCCTAAATCCGTCAGGCTAAGGTTTTGAGGGCGAGTGAGCCTGAGGGATAACACTTGGCTTACCTGGGTGCTGGAAAGCTGGCGCGGACTTTGCCCGGGACTTATCAGTAGAGAGGTAGCCTGTCCGTCTTGATAAATAAGGCTAAATGAACCGGCAGTTATTCCGGGAAAATCTCGACCGGGACGACCTCTACCGGGACTATCGGGTTTTTCTAATCTTTTTTCCTCAGGTTGCCCTCTAAGAGAATCCGGGATTTTACTGGTGCGAGAAATACGGTTCGCTGCCTCGTCCTCGGTAGGGCTTTTCAGCGAGTTCTCGTCCTCGGCATAGATTTTGGAAGAATCCGTTTGCGGAGTGGTTTCCTCCTCTCCTGCTAACGAGGTTCCTAAAACCTCTTTTCCCTGACCTGCGCGAGTAATCTGGGCGAGTTGATTCATCGATTGGTTAAGGGAAGTGTCAAGTTGCTCATAGAGGGCCCCGCGCAGCGCCAGTCCCGCAAAAGTTCCTACCCCGGCGATTACCAGGAAACACACCCCGAGCACCATTACCGGTAGGCGGCGCGAAAGACGGCGTGAGGGGGCGCTAAATAACCGGCTCCCTTTGCGTCTGTTCTTAGCCACGCCTACTCTCCGAACGCATCACGTATCCTACTGCCCGTACGGTTTCGATTAATGGTTCACCCTCCTGATCGATCTTTTTGCGCAGATAGGAGATATAGAGTTCCACTACGCTGGCTTTACCGCCAAAATCGAAATGCCACACTGCGTCCAAAATCTGTTCTTTGCTAAGCACCCGGTCACAGTTTTCCATCAGGTAGCGACAGAGCTCAAACTCGGTTTTGGTCAGCTCAATCGGTTTGCCACCGCGGCTAACCTGGCGGCTATCCACTTTCATTTCCAGGTCACGAACCCGCAAAATCTGCTCGGTGGGGTCATTTTCATTCGCGAAACCACTACGGCGCAGCAGTGCCTCTAGGCGCAGTTCCACTTCGGTTAAATCGAATGGTTTAGTGACATAGTCGTCCGCCCCGCTGCGCAGCCCAGTGATTTTATCGGCGATAGCATCCTTGGCGGTAAGCATCAATACCGGAACATCTGAGAAGTCTTGACGGATTCTTTCCATGGCTTCGATACCGTCCATGACTGGCATCATTACGTCCATCACAATCGCGTCCGGGCGTAATTTTCGGGCTAACTGCACCGCCTGGAAGCCATCATTCGCGGTAAAAGTTTCCGAGCCTTGCACGCTGAGAGCCTGCGCCAACAGGTCGGCTAAGAGCTTTTCATCATCCACGATTAGGATTCGTGGCGCCTTTCCTGAGCGCGCCAGGGAGCTGGCGCGCTCAGGATTATTATTTATTCCCATCTTTTTATTATGCCTTTAGCTAAAGAAATTCCGATTTTTCCGCTACAACCAGCGAAACTACTGATTTCCTCATTAAGAGTTAGAACTATTCTCGCCACCATTTTGGGAACTGTTTTATTCTCCTGGTTTTTCGCCATTTTGAGGGCTTTGATTATTGCCACTTTGCTGCTGAGAATCATTTTGATTGTTACCATTTTGATTCTGATTATCTAAGTTCCGCGGATTTTGTCCGTTTTGATTTGATTCTTCCGGCGGTAATTGCCGATTTGAACCTCCCGGTCGCATTTTTTCTCCCGGCCGCATCTGCCTATCCATTTGCTCGCCTGGAGCCATTTGCCTGCCCTGTCCCGGCGGCATATGGGGATGTCCTCCACCACTATGAATCG
>NZ_RPZY01000049.1:0-37763 GCF_008661855.1 Varibaculum sp. | reverse complement strand
GCTTAACGAGCATCTTTACTCGTACTGCAATTTCGCCGAGCTCCTGGTCGAGACAGTGGGGAAGTCGTTACGCCATTCGTGCAGGTCGGAACTTACCCGACAAGGAATTTCGCTACCTTAGGATGGTTATAGTTACCACCGCCGTTTACTGGGGCTTAAATTCAAGCCTTCACCACCCGAGGGTGGTTGAGCCTTCCTCTTAACCTTCCAGCACCGGGCAGGCGTCAGTGCGTATACATCGTCTTACGACTTCGCACGCACCTGTGTTTTTGATAAACAGTCGCTTCTCCCTATTCTCTGCGACCCCACAACGCACACACCCAGAAAAGGGGGGACGTCACAGGGTCCTCCTTATCCCGAAGTTACGGAGGAATTTTGCCGAGTTCCTTAACCATGATTCACTCGAACGCCTCGGTATACTCTACCTGACCACCTGAGTCGGTTTAGGGTACGGGCGCGTCATGCCCTCACGTCGAGGCTTTTCTTGACAGCTTAGGATCACCACCAGACACCCCAAAAGGGCACCCCCATCAGTCCTCACCCTACATGCCTACCGGATTTACCTGGCAGACGGGCCACAACCTTAGACACACACAACCATCGGTGCGCGGCAGCTACCTTCCTGTGTCACCCCTGTTAACACGCTTACCTACAACAATCAGGATCCCACAACACCCAGGCTCATCAAACCCGAAGGAATGAACAGCCCGGATGCGGGTGGTTAGCATAAAAGCTTCAGTATTTGGCGGTCACAACGCGGTACCAGAATATCAACTGGTTGTCCATCGACTACGCCTGTCGGCCTCGCCTTAGGACCCGACTAACCCAGGGCGGATAAACCTAGCCCTGGAACCCTTAGTCAATCGGCGGACGGGATTCTCACCCGCCATTCGTTACTCATGCCTGCATTCTCACTCCCACACGCTCCACCAACCGTTCCCAGCAGGCTTCACCGCACGCAGGACGCTCCCCTACCCACCCACACAACCTTAGGCAGGTCCCCTGCCCAGGCTCTTTCATGTGTGAGTGCCACAGCTTCGGCGGTACGCTTAAGCCCCGCTACATTGTCGGCGCGAAACCACTTGACCAGTGAGCTATTACGCACTCTTTCAAGGATGGCTGCTTCTAAGCCAACCTCCTGGTTGTCACCGCGATCTCACATCCTTTCCCACTTAGCGCACACTTAGGGGCCTTAGCTGATGATCTGGGCTGTTTCCCTCTCGACTACGAAGCTTATCCCCCGCAGTCTCACTGCCATGCTCAACCTAATGGCATTCGGAGTTTGGCTGACGTCAGTAACCCATAGGGCCCATCGGCCATCCAGTAGCTCTACCTCCACCAGGCAACACACAACGCTGCACCTAAATGCATTTCGGGGAGAACCAGCTATCACGGAGTTTGATTGGCCTTTCACCCCTACCCACAGCTCATCCCCCAGGTTTTCAACCCTGGTGGGTGCGGTCCTCCACGACGTTCTACCGCCGCTTCAACCTGGCCATGGGTAGATCACCCCGCTTCGGGTCTATGCCACGCAACTAAAACGCCCCCAGGACTCGGTTTCCCTACGACTACCCCACAACGGGTTAACCTCGCCACGCAACATAACTCGCAGGCTCATTCTTCAATAGGCACGCCACCACCACACCAGCCCGAAGGCTCCATGGCTCTGACGGCTTAAAAACGCTTGGTTTCAGGAACTATTTCACTCCCCTCCCGGGGTACTTTTCACCATTCCCTCACGGTACTAATCCACTATCGGTCACCATGCCCGTCCAGGCTTACCCAATGGTCTGGGCAGATTCACACGAGATTCCACGAGCCTCGCGCTACTCGGGAACAAAACCCAACGCCATGCATGCAAAACCAGCTACCCGACTATCACGGTCTACGGCCAGGCATCCCAACCCGTTCACCTCTCACATGCAAAAACGCTCCAAGAACCGGCAGATTCTCAACGACTTCGTCCCACAACACCGCCCGCGCAACCCCTGCCGAGTATCACACGCAAACGGTTTAGCCAACACCCGCTATCGCTCACCACTACACACGGACTATCTCACAAAAGGCGGTACTAAGATGTTTCACTTCCCACCCTACCAACACGCACCTATCAAAACTTCAATGCGCGCCAACCACACACAACTATGGTTAGGTTACCCCATTCGGAAACCCCCGGATCAACGCACGCTCGCTAACTCCCCGAGGCTATCGCCAGCCACAACGTCCTTCATCGGCACACGATGCCAAGGCATCCACCAAACGCTCAAAACAAAAAACAAACCAATAAACAAAAAACACCATCACCCAAAAAATGGGTGACCGCGAACAAGATTCTCTACAAAAAACAAAGCATCACAAAGACACTCACATCCACTCTCCAAAAAACAAACAACCAACCCAAAAAACCCAAAGAATGTAAACCCTTTGAAAGCCAATGAGTCAAACAAACAAACCCAACAAAAAGCCTGATTGTTCCTATACCCGATAGCCCCCCAAAACCCCAAAGCCCTGGGGGAAAGTGTTTTCCCGTTCCATTTGCGCAATAATAAACAATAATCTCCCTAGAAAGGAGGTGATCCAGCCGCACCTTCCGGTACGGCTACCTTGTTACGACTTCGTCCCAATCGCTAGCCCCACCTTAACCCGCTCCCCCTCAAAAAGAGTTAGGCCACAAGCTTCGAGTGTTACCAACTTTCGTGACGTGACGGGCGGTGTGTACAAGGCCCGAGAACGTATTCACCGCAGCGTTGCTGATCTGCGATTACTAGCGACTCCACCTTCACGGGGCCGAGTTGCAGACCCCGATCCGAACCAAGACGCCCTTTAAGAGATTCGCCCCACCTTACGGTATCGCAACCCTTTGTAGACGCCAATGTAGCATGCGTGAAGCCCAAGACATAAGGGGCATGAAGATTTGACGTCATCCCCACCTTCCTCCGAGTTAACCCCGGCAGTCTCCCACGAGTCCCCAACACAACTTGCTGGCAACATAGGACAAGGGTTGCGCTCGTTGCGGGACTTAACCCAACATCTCACGACACGAGCTGACGACAACCATGCACCACCTGCACACCAGCCAAAAAGGAAAACCCATCTCTGGATCGGTCCAGTGCATGTCAAGCCTTGGTAAGGTTCTTCGCGTTGCATCGAATTAATCCGCATGCTCCGCCGCTTGTGCGGGCCCCCGTCAATTCCTTTGAGTTTTAGCCTTGCGACCGTACTCCCCAGGCGGGGAACTTAACGCGTTAGCTACGACGCAGAAGACAAAAAAGCCCCCCACACCCAGTTCCCAACGTTTACAGCATGGACTACCAGGGTATCTAATCCTGTTCGCTCCCCACGCTTTCGCTCCTCAGCGTCAGTAACAGCCCAGAGACCCGCCTTCGCCACCGGTATTCCTCCTGATATCTGCGCATTCCACCGCTACACCAGGAATTCCAGTCTCCCCTACTGCACTCAAGCCAGCCCGTACCCACCGCAAACCCACAGTTAAGCCATGAGCTTTCACGACAGACGCAACCAGCCACCTACAAGCCCTTTACGCCCAATAATTCCGGATAACGCTCGCGCCCTACGTATTACCGCGGCTGCTGGCACGTAGTTAGCCGGCGCTAATCAACCCCTACACTCAACACACCCAATAGTGCGCCTTGTTCAGAGCAAAAGAAGTTTACAACCCGAAGGCCTTCATCCCCCACGCGGCGTCGCTGCATCAGGCTTGCGCCCATTGTGCAATATCCCCCACTGCTGCCTCCCGCAGGAGTCTGGGCCGTATCTCAGTCCCAATGTGACCGCCCACCCTCTCAGGCCGGCTACCCGTCAAAGCCTTGGTAAGCCATCACCCCACCAACAAGCTGATAGACCGCGAGCCCACCCTTTACCGAAACAAATCTTTCCCACCAACCCCATGCGGAGAAGACGGAACATAAGGTATTAAACACCCTTTCAGGAGCTTATCCCAAAGAAAAGGACAGGTTACTCACGTGTTACTCACCCGTTCGCCACTCTCACCAAAGGTGCAAGCACCCTCGGATCCCGTTCGACTTGCATGTGTTAAGCACGCCGCCAGCGTTCATCCTGAGCCAGGATCAAACTCTCCAACAAAAACCAAAAACAAAACCCACCAAAAACAGCAGGCCAAAAAACGATCCAACCCAAAAAGAGCCAAACCAAAATGGTTCAAGCCAGAAAACAATCCAGCAAAAACAAACACCAACAATCAAAAAACAAAACGTTCCAAAATCATCAGCATCAAAAAAACAAAAAACAGAAAAAACCAAACCACCCACCAAAAACAGCAGGCAACCCAGTCAATCCCACACAAACAAAACAAAAAAAACACAACTATCGAGAACACAAACAACCAAACCACAAACCAACCAAAAACAATCAGTAAAGGGTTCTGCGCGAAAAACGCGCGAGTCTCAGTCTAACAGATTTTATTTTCAACTTTCAAGTTTTTAGAAAGTGAATCAAGCCATAAAGACTTTTTCAATCTGTAAATACTAGGTCAAACAATCCCGCCCACTGAGCCAGAACCGAAGTTCTTTGCCGGGGCAACAGGTAATAACTTACACAGCGGAGAACTAAAACTTCAAACTGAGAAGCGGTGAGCTGCCACACACCCAAGTTTTACACCTATTCATGCAGGTGAGCGGCCGCTAGGTTCCTCTTCCCTTTCCTAAACAGCACCAGCGAACCCGGAAGCACGTCCTCGCGAACAATCACCCTATCCGGGTCCGTAACCTTTTGATTGTTTAGGTAGGCTCCGCCGTTCTTAATTGTACGAATCGCCGCGCCGCGCCCCTTCTCGAAACCTGCTTCTATCAGCAAATCTACTAAATTAGTCTTGCCGATTTCTACGGTAGCAGCCGGTAAATGGGCAGTTGCTCCCTTTAGGGTTGCGCCATCTACTTTCTGCAGGTCACCTCCACCCCATAGGGCTTCAGTCGCCGCAATCACCTGGTCAAGAGCTTTTTGCCCGTGTACCAGACGGGTAACCTCACCGGCCAGAGCCTTTTGAGCTTGTCGCTTATGGGGGCGCTCTACTACCTCTTGCGCCAGCGCCTCAATCTCGTCTCGAGACAAGAAAGTAAATACCTTCAAGAAGCGGACAACATCTGCGTCCTCGGCTCCCAGCCAGAACTGGTAGAACTCGTAGGGAGACAGCATTTCGGGGTCAAGCCAAATTGCCCCGCCCTCAGATTTGCCGAACTTCGAGCCATCGGCCTTAGTGATGAGCGGAGTCGTCATCACATGGACATCTTTGCCCTCGACCTTGTGGATTAGATCCATACCGCCAACCAGGTTGCCCCATTGATCATTCCCACCGGTTTCTAGAGTGCAGCCATAGCGACGGTATAGTTCCAAGAAATCGTAGGCCTGGAGAATCTGGTAACTGAACTCGGTATAGGAAATACCTTCGGAGGAATTAAGCCTGCGGGCTACGGCGTCCTTAGCGAGCATAGTTCCCATTCGGAAATTCTTGCCCAGGTCACGCAAAAGTCCAATCGCGCTAAGATTTTGAATCCAATCCATGTTATTGACCATGACTGCGGGATTACCGCCCTCAAAATCAAGGAAGTGGCTAATTTGCGCACGTAGGCGCTCAACCCAGGTAGCAACTACCTCTTTGGGTTGCAGCTGCCGCTCAGCAGTCATTCGCGGATCCCCAATCAATCCGGTTGCTCCCCCTACCAGGGCAAGAGGACGGTGTCCCGCATTTTGCAGGTGTCGCATCATGATTAACTGCACCAGATGCCCGTGATGTAAAGAGGGAGCAGTAGGGTCGAAACCGCAATAGAAAGTAACCGCTCCACCAGCTAGGCTAGAACGCAGTTTCTGCAGGTCAGTATGCTGAGCCAGTAGGCCTCTCCACTGAAGTTCATCAATAATATCGCCCACGATTATCCTTTCCCTTACGGCAAAGGGGAATCCTTCCCGCTTGCCACTAGCTATTGTCTGCTCTTAGGACTTAGTTTAGCGAAGTGGCGAAAACTGATTTTCCCCGGGGTTCAATCTGGACGCACAGCGCTTTAGCTAGCTATCCCTTTTCGAGATTTTCCCGAGGACGAATTCTAAGTTTTTATTAGGGCGAGCAGGGGAAACTATTTTTCAAGCAGCATATCGCCGGCTTTAATCCAGCCTTTTTTACGCATAAGTTCTGCGAAAAGTAAAGACAAAGCAGCCGGGGCTAGGAAATGTAGTAGCAAAATCATGCCTAATAGTGCCGGCGCTGAAGTAGTAGCTCCCATAACATTCCAAGTCATAATCTGCCCCACTAAACCAGAAGTCCCCATTCCCGAGCCAGCCGCATTTGACTCCATTTTGAACACCATGGTGGCGATAGGTCCGAGTATCGCAGAAGCCAGGGTGGGAGGAATCCAGATCAAGGGATGGCGCATAATATTGGGGACTTGCAGCATAGAAGTGCCGATACCCTGCGAGATCAGACCGGAAACCTTATTTTCTCGATAGGACGCGACTGCAAAACCTACCATTTGGGCGCTGCACCCTACGGTAGCAGCCCCGGCAGCTAGCCCCGACAAACCAAGCACTATTCCTAACGCTGCGGAAGAAATCGGGAGGGTTAAAATCATGCCCATTAGCACTGCCACGATGATTCCCATAAGGAATGGTTGTCGCTCAGTCCCCCAGTTGATGATGGCTCCCAGACCGGTCATTAACCGCGAAATACCCGGGCCAATCAGCAAGCCGATAATTGCTCCCGAGGTGACGGTCACAAAGGGGGTTACCAAAATATCTACCGGAGTTTTACCCGAGACCAAAAGACCAAACTCGACTGCCACAAAGGAAGCTATGAATGCTCCTAAGGGCTCTCCGGGACCTTGCAAATGCATACTGATTCCCTCAACGATTCCGCCATTTAAAATTTTGGCGGCGTGCGCCCCTATCATTCCGGCTAATCCGGTACCTACTACTACAAAGGTTGAGGCTTTTAACCGATGAGCAACGCCGATGCCGATTCCCGCACCGGTAAGTACGGAGGCAACTGACCCGATTAACACCAGGGTTTTACCGATTATTCCCGGGATAAAACCTCCAACTTGCACCATGATGGTTCCGATAATCAAAGATGCAAATAGACCGTGAGCCATCCCGGTCATAGCATCAATAAAAAATAGCGATAACCAGCCTTTTATGCGTTGTTTCATCTCGGATTTCCCTTTGTCTATTTCCCACAATCCAGTTTTCGCCTATTAGTCGAAAACTGGATTTAAGCTACCATAAGACTTTGTGAGAACACAACCTCGAGATTCAAATGGAGTCGCCGTTTATCGCCACGAGGCACTAGCTGTGGTCTTACAGGTTCGCACTCACCCAGACGATCAATGCGAAAACCCTATCAGCGCCCTAAACACCCCCAGACCACCGTGTCTACAGGTATTAGTTGCCCGCCGCTCCCATCCCCCCTTTCAGGGAATGTACGCCCTCCCCTCCGGTCCGCTAGAGCCAGAAGAAACCCTGGGAGCCAGCGCTTTTCGACATCTATCACAGAAAATGGACATTGGCGCCCTGTCCTATATGGAACAGATTGGCACCCGTTCCGACGCCCGCCGCGACCCCAGCCAACGCACCGTAGCCACCGCCTATTTAGGGCTGGTTCCCGCCGGAATCAATACCACACTTCCCGCTCACGCCCGCTGGATAAGCCTCAATCAGCTTCCAGAAATGGCCTACGACCATGCCGATATTATTGGCGAGGGCGCAGATAGGCTACGCGCGAAACTCTCCTATACCAATATAGCGTTTGCTTTAGCTCCCCCGGATTTCACTATCGCCGAGCTAACAAACATTTATCGGGCAGCCCTGGGGCGGGAAGTTTCACCTACGAATCTACAGCGGGTACTTAGTCGGCGCGGACAGCTTATCCCCACCGGCCAGCAAGAACGCCCCGGCAGTAAAGGAGGGCGACCCGCCCGGCGTTATCGTTTCACGAAACAGACCCTACAGGTAACCGACCCCTTCGCTATCCTACGTCCTTCCTAATTCCCCTAGCCTAAAGGAGGGGCTTTACCACTTATTTCCCCACGTCCTAGGGGTTTGCGGGGAGGAAGGCGTCTCCAACAGACGCTACCTAGACGGTAAACAGGAGGACAGAGTCGATTAGAAATCCTTGATTTTCAGCCAAGATTCCCCGCGCTAGAGGCATATTCTTCAACAATCTGTTGCATCTGGGAGAACTTATCATCCATATCCGCAACTAATTTCTCCTGGGTACGAGCCCTATCTAAGTTGTGTTGCGGGCGATGAATCTTAAAATAGTTATCCCCCAGCAGATAGTCAGTCAAAAACCGCATCCCGCATTCATAGGTCATCACCTGAGCACCCAAAGGCAACAACTCAATCTCTAAATCAGTTAGGCTTCCTTGCAGCCCCTCCAAGAAGCCTTTAGTAAACGCCGCAAACAGCTCCATAGAACACGACACTTTAGTGAGGTCAGTTTCGTCCTCCGCGCCAGTAGAGGCTCCGAAACGAATGGAATCCCCAAAATCATTCATTGCCAGTCCCGGCATCACGGTATCCAAGTCAATGACCGCGATAGCTTTACCGGTGTCCGCATCTATCAGTACATTGTTGAGCTTGGTATCGTTATGGGTTACCCGCAAGGGCAGCTTTCCAGCTGCTTGCAAATCGGCAAATGCGTGCGCCAAATGCTCGTATCGGCGATAAAAATCAATATCTTCCCTAACCTGGCTGACTCGCCCTAGTGGATCAAGAGCTATCGCGTCCTCGAACTGAGAGAAGCGATCAATAGTGTCATGGAAGCGCGGAATTACTTCGTGTAAAGAATCTGCTGGAAAATCAGCCAGGCGACGCTGAAAACTGCCGAAAGCTATACCAGACTGATAAAAATCCTGCGGATTCTCAATCAAATCTAAGGTGAAAGCATTGTCTATATAGCTGTACATCCGCCACCAGTTCCCGTCCGGATCGCGGTAACAAGGATAGCCGTCAAAAGTGCGGATTATTCGCAATGTCTCCCGATCTGGGTCACCGCCCTCCTGTTGGATACGTTCCCGTAAAAACTCGGTAACTGCCGCAATGTTTTCCATTAACTGCACGGGATTAGTAAAAATATCGGTATTAATACGCTGCAACGTCAGTGGCAGTTCGCTGCCGTCCTCTAGGCGACATTTGGCCAATAAAGTCTCGTTGATGTGTCCCGAGCCGTAAGGGTTAGCGGTTAGGAAATCGCCTTTAACCCGAAAGTTTTCAACTGCCCGCTGCACCTGAGCAACTTTTAAATCCTGCATCATCTAGTTCCTTTAGCTACCGTTGGCCAATCAGCCATGACAAACCCAGCAAAAATTAGTGCCCGACTTTTCACCAGTTCTCAAAGAGCGAGCACGCAACCATTATCTAAGCCTACATTGCGTGCTCGCTCTTTGCGGATTAAGCAAACTGATTACTTATGTGTCTGTCCCGAATCTGCATTTTCGTGTACATGTTTAGTTTCTTCATCCGGATGCCCCATACCGGCACTGGGATTAAACCAAGTCCACGCCAAGAAAACCAGGGAAGTAATCAGTAGCCCCACACCAGAATACATATTGGCATTAATCGGGGTGTTATTTATTCCCTCCAGATTATTGGCAACATAGTCAGGAACCGTAGCGGGTTCAATCAAAAGCCCACAGACAATCAGGAAAACCCCAATAATGCCCAGTACCAGACCGCAAATAATCCGAATATCGTAAGGATGAATCTTTCGTTTCATAACAATTTACCTCCCCTAGTGGAACACCGAATTCAAGACGATTACCAAAACAGCTGCCACAATCGCCAGCGGAATCGGACGGCGAAGTAGTGGCAACTTGTGAAGATTCGGATCAATGCGGCGTTCTTTAGGTGTAAGCGACCAGACGAAGCCCTCCAACTCAGCGTATTCCTTGGGCTTGGTGAACACCGACACCACCACATTCACGAGGACACCGACCACGAAAGCGGCACCAGCCGCGATAAATGCTTGACCTTGACCGGGTAGAACCAAAATCTCATTCCAGCACAAAACATTGACAAATAGCGCTGCTAAAGTACCGAACAGCAAACCGGTCCAACCACCAGAGGGGGTTGCCCGCTTCCAGAGCATACCGATAATGAAAGAAGCAAACAGGGGTGCGTTGAACATAGAGAACAGCTGTTGCAGCAAATCCATAATGTTCGGATACAGGGAGGCAATCAACGCAGTAAATACCGCTACTGTACACGCCACGATAGTGGCGTTGCGCCCCACTTTCAGATAGTGCTCATCGGATTCATTCGGTTTGAAATAGGCTTCATAAATATCGACTGTGAACACAGTGTTAAAGGCAGATACGTTCGCCGCCATTCCCGCCATAAAGGAAGCGAGCAAACCGGCAATCGCCAAACCTAGCAAACCATTAGGTAGCAAATCCCGCATCATTAGCAGCATGGCATCGTTATAGCTGACTTCATAACCCGCCGGGACGTGTGAAGATAGGTTCGCGAGCGCTTCCTCGCCTACTGCCATATAGTCTGGTCCGCCCTTTAATTTCACGATTTCAGGAATCAATACCCCGGCAACCATACCGGGGATAATCACGATGAAAGGAACAAACATTTTAACGAAAGTCCCAATAATCGGGGTCTTTTGAGCGGCAGCAATAGAATCTGAGGCCATTGCCCTTTGCACTTCAACGAAGTTAGTTGTCCAATAACCGAAAGCCAAAACAAACCCTAGCCCCATGACTAGACCGAATACGGAAAGTACCGGGGAGTTAAAGCCCGAGAGTAAGGTTCCCGGCCATGAATGGAGCTGGTTATTTGGATCTTGATAGGAGGCAGCAGTAGCTTGCGTAGCCCATTTAGTAATTTTTTCAGTTAGCCCTTGATAGCCACCTACGCGGTACAGACCAATGAGGGTTACTGGCAGTAGCGCCGCCACGATTACGAAGAACTGGAGTACCTCGTTATAAATAGCAGCTGCTAGACCTCCGATACTGATATAGGTCAGCACGATTAGCGCGGCAATAATCAGAGAAATCCATAACGGGATTCCCAGCATCCCATTGACGATTTTACCTAGCAGATACAGGTTTACACCGGCGATTAGCAGCTGCGCGAGGGCGAAGGAAAGCCCATTAATTAGGTGGGCGGCTTTCCCGTAACGTTTAAGCATAAATTCGGGAACCGAGCGAACCTTCGAGCCATAGTAGAACGGCATCATCACGATGCCAAGGAACAGCATTGCCGGAATCGCACCCAGCCAGAAATAGTGAAAAGTGGGCAGACCATACTGGGCGCCGTTCGCGCTCATACCCATGATTTCAACTGCGCCCAGGTTCGCGGAGACGAAAGCCAGACCGGTAACCCAGGCCGGTAACGAACGCCCACCAGTCAAGAATTCGTCAGATGAACTGGCTTTTCGTTTCATCATGAACCCTACGGCCACTACGAAAGCAAAGTAGATAACTATCGGGAAATAGTCATATAACTTTGGTTCAATCAGGGTTGTCACCTCAGTAGGTGTTAATAATATCGGGCGGATCATTCCCTCCCCCTCTTCTCAGAACTTCATTATTCTTTCACTGCTCAAGCTTTCATGCCGTTAAAAGTGTTCGAGCAGGAACATCTGTCAGTATAGTGTTACTGTCTCCCCACGAAGGACGATTTTAATAACTTTTATCTATATCTTTACTAATAAATTTGATTCTAGGATTTTCCAATAGTCCTGTTCGGTCGTATCCTTTTCATGTATTCCAGGTAGGAGAACGCATATTAAATGACAACAGAATCTAAAACAGCAGTAAAAGAATTAACTATTCGCGGAGTGATTATCGGGGGAATCATCACCTTAATTTTCACTGCCGCCAATGTCTACCTGGGGTTAAAGGTGGGGCTGACATTTGCCACCTCGATTCCGGCGGCAGTTATTTCCATGGCGATTCTGCGGTATTTCAAAGACCATACCGTGCAAGAAAACAACATTGTACAGACCATTGCTTCGGCGGCTGGCACTTTATCGGCAATTATTTTCGTCCTGCCCGGTCTGATTATGGTCGGCTGGTGGAGCGGCTTCCCCTATTGGACTACTGCCCTCTTATGCGCCCTGGGCGGGATTTTGGGGGTGACGTATTCTATTCCCTTGCGGCGCGCCCGCGTAACCGGTTCTGACCTTGCTTTTCCCGAGGGAGTAGCGGCGGCGGAAGTCCTAAAAGTGGGCGACACCAGCCAAGGAGCAGCTGACAACCGCCGCGGTCTGCATGTGATTGTTTGGGGAGCTATTTCTTCCGCATTTTTCAGTCTGCTCACTAATCTTAAAGTCGCGCTTTCCTCTGTCACCACCGCATTTAAAGTGGGAGCGGGAGGCACTATGGTGGGAACTAGCTTGTCATTGGCACTTATCGGGATTGGACATTTGGTAGGCCTGGGTGTCGGTATCGCCATGATTTGCGGCATGGTAATCAGCTATGGGATGCTGCTACCCTACTTTTCTTCTGGTCAGCTCGGCAGTGGGGATATTGCCGAGGGCGTGCACGGAATTTTTGCCTCCGATGTACGTTTCGTAGGCGCGGGCACCATCGCCATTGCTGCTATCTGGACGTTCCTAAAAATCATTGGACCGATTTTTCAAGGAATGCGCGAATCCATTAGCGCGTCTCGTAAACGTAAAAGTGGATTCACTCTCCCCCCGCAAGAACGAGACCTGCCCGCTTCTTGGGTTATCGGTATCACCTTGGCTTTAATGATTCCTATCGGGGTTCTATTGTGGCTATTTTTGCGGGGCAGTTCCTTAGAGCATCACACGGGTGGACTAATTTTCTTGTCAATCGTGTTTATTTTGGCACTGGGGCTGGCAGTTGCCAGCGTCTGTGGTTATATGGCGGGACTGATAGGTTCGTCAAACAGCCCGGTTTCTGGGGTGGGAATCTTGGTGGCGATTCTGACGGCTCTGGTAATTAAACTAGCGACTCCAGCAGATGCTGACCCCAAGACTCTTGTCGCCTACACCCTGTTCACGGCGGCAATCATATTTGGTATTGCCACTATTTCTAACGACAACTTACAAGACCTTAAAACCGGTCAATTGGTGAACTCTACCCCTTGGAAACAGCAGGTAGCATTGATAATAGGGGTAGGTTTCGGCTCTTTAATCATTCCACCGGTGTTACAGCTGATGAACACGGCTTTCGGTTTCCAGGGAGCGCCTGGCGCGGACAAGAATGCGCTGGCTGCTCCGCAAGCCTCTCTGATTGCTGAACTTACCAAAGGGGTATTTGGAGGCGATATTGACTGGAGTCTGCTGGGATTAGGCGCTGTAATCGGAGTGACAATAATCGTCATTGATGAACTGCTAAAGCACCTGACTTCTCGCTATTCCCTGCCCCCGATTGCAGTCGGGATGGGAATGTACCTGCCGATTACATTAACGATTCTGATTCCGGTTGGCGCTACCTGCGGAGTTCTCTTTAACCGCTGGGCTAAAACCAGGAAGAATCCACAGGCGGCTTCGCGAATGGGAACTTTGCTGGCTACCGGGTTAATCGTAGGGGAAAGCCTGTGGGGCGTGGTTTATGCCGCGATTGTGGGAGGTACTGGCAGCGGAGAGCCGCTGGCAATAGTACCTGATTCCTGGTCAGGAGTGTCCTCCCTAGTTGGGCTGGTTATCTTTGTCGCTATTGCGCTATGGGGCTACCGCTACGCAAAGAAGCAGGCTTCTGCCTAAAAGATTTCCAAAAACACCAACACTTATTGCTATTTCCTTTGCTATTTGTAGCATTGCTTGGGTAGGCAACATTACGCGCCATTTTCACCCTCCTGATTCCAGGCATACGCGCCGTTTTCACCCTCCCGAGACAAAACTACCCTCCCAATACCGGCAAAACGCCCCCATTACGACCACAATTGCCATCTCGGGAGGGCGCAACCGCACCAGGAGGGCGGAAACGTCACCCAAAAGGGCGGAACCGGTAAGGGATGTGTAAGCACCGACAAGAAGGGCGAGGGCGGTTTTTGCCTCGCGCCCCGAAATCCGGAAAATGCTCTCGCATTTTCACGGATTTAACGCCCGAAGCCAACCCCTCGGCATAAAACCACCCCCGCACCGGCAGCTTTCAGACACATCTCCAGGCAACCACGACCCCTAGTGCACCATTTTCGCCCTCCCGAGACAAAACCGCCCTCCCAATGCCGCCAAAGAGCCTCCATATTGACCACAATTCCCATTTCGGGAGGGCGCAACTGCACCGGGAGGGCGAAAACGTCACCCAAAACAGGCGGGGAGCCTAGGTTTTTCCTCCCGCCCAAGAAATTTGGAAAACGTAGCGACATTTTCCAAATTCTTATGCCCACCGCACCCACTCGGATAAAACCTAGGCTCCCCGCTCGCTAATACCAAACCCACCAAAGACGCTGAGACATAAGACTTCGCAAGGAACCCACTAAGCACCCCAAGACAGATTCACGCAAAAAGAAAAAATTTCAAATCACAAGGGTGCAACCGCTAAGAAGGTATGGGAGTAACGATTAGAAAGACCGGAGATAGTTTCGTCCAGACAGGTGCGAGGACGGGTATATGCCGAGGGATAAGCAAGGAAAGCAAGGGGCGCGGCCGGTAAAAGATACGAGAGGGGCTTGACCGGCGTAGCCGGTCACGGGGTCCCCGGAGTGCTTTTACCGAGCCAGCCCCGCACCGGGACACAACAGGTAGCAACCCACCGCACCCACTCGGATAAAACCAATCCCCCGCGCAGCCTATAGCCAGCGGCCGGGAAACTGCACCACACTGGCCTGCGGCTCCACCAGCTTCACCAGGTCACGGTGTTCGATTCCAGCATCCAGGTAGGGGTCGCGAGAAGTAACTAGCCGGTAACCAAGCTTTTGATAGAACCCGATTACCGGCACTTGGGCTGCTACCTGTAAAAGCAGGGACACATTCCCGGCGGAGCGAACCCAACTGTTGAGCGCTAACCGCTCTGCCCCGCGCACCAGCTCTTTACCGTTACCGCATCCGCGAGCAGAGCTCAGCACCGCGAAACGTCCCAGTTTTCCCAGCAAAGTGTCGCGTGCTATCCCTGGGAACATGGCGGAAATATCTGCGGGAATCCCGATGTGAGGCGGGGAGATTCTGCCGACAGCAATCGCTCCGGAGGCGTCCTCTCCCAGAAAATGAATGGTTCCGGAAGCGAAATCTGTGTCATCTATTTCTCTATCAAGCGATATGCCTTGTTCTCCATTAAAAACGGCGCGACGAATCGCAAAGATATCTAACATATCGCGCGCGCTTTCAGCTCGGCGGACTTGCATAGCAGTGCTCATATCTTTAAGGATATTTATTTTTTGTTTCTAGGGGAGACTTCCGAGGGGGACTTCCAAATAAATAGCACTTAGCCCTGGCGGTAACTAATGCCCATCATAGAGCGCGGGTAATGCCATTTGAGCACCCCAGGAGGAGCTACTGCCAGGCAGGTACCACATTCTAGGCAGGCGGCGTATTCGATATCGACTGATCCGTCCTCGCGGGCGGTATAGACATGAGCGGGGCAAACTCGTTCTAATAGTTTGCCTGCGCCCGTGGCTTTCGCTAGTTCTTGGTCGATTGCGATATGGGATTCTTCTTCGTCAACCTCATAAATATTGGCGCTAAGTCTCTCAGATACGGATTCGGGAAGGTAATCAGTCATTTTAAATCGACCTCACTGCTTGTAAACCGAGCTTCACCAGGCGGCGCAGGTTTAGCGGGGATTTCTTTAACGCTGTCCGCGCCACCGGTAATAAGCGTTTTCGCGGGGTGGTATCCAGGTTATAGACTCCGTGGAGGGCGTCCGCGGCGAGCTGGCCTACCTGGCCATATAGTTCCTGATTGTGTAGGAACTGCGGAGCTCGCGCGAAAGTTTCCATATCTTTGCCCACGAAAGTGGACTGGTAGTTTTCCAGATATTTATTTAATGAGGGCGCGCTATAGTTTTCCGCTTTAAGCGCGGCATCAATGGCGCTGGCAGCGGCTTGGGCAGATCCGGCCGCCAAATCCATTCCCCGAATCGTGAACCCGGTGTTGAGCGTAAACCCGGCGGCGTCCCCGATTAGCACCAGTCCATCGTGAACCAAGCCGTGTTGCATAGTCTTTCCGCCTTCGGCTACCAGGTGACAGCCGTATTCCAGCAGCTTTCCTCCGCGCAGGAGCGGCTCGATGAAGGGGTGCTGCAAGAAATGATCATGCAGTTCAGAGGAGGATAGCTGTTTTTTCTTCAGGTCATCTAGCATCGCCACGATCCCGATAGAAACCGAGTCGCGATTGGTATACAGGAAGCCCCCGCCAGCTACCCCCTGGGTGCAGTCCCCTACCATTTGATAGGCTGCGCCCTCGCCCTCTTGCAGGTTAAAGCGTTCTTTAAGGGTTTCTTCCCCTAACTGGATAACTGATTTCACCCCCACCCCGAGGTGACCCAGCGGTTCTTTAGGGCGAATCCCAGCGTATTGCGCGAGGAACGAGTTTACCCCGTCTGCTGCCACGATTATTTTGCCGTAAACCGTGTCTTCCCCTGCGCGCACCCCACAGAATTTGCCGTCCTCGCGCACCAGTTCATCAACTTTCATACCCGGCATAATGGTGGCACCGGCTGCTTCTGCCTGCTCCGCGAGCCAAGGGTCAAGTTTGGCGCGCAGAACACTGACCGCGTTTACCGGCTCTGCGAGACGCTGATCCCAATAATCCAGATTGACCGCGGAGGTGGGGTTCAGGAAGGACAAAATGTTCTTGGTGATTTTCCGTTCAACTGGGGCTTTTTCAATAAAGTCGGGGAAAATCTGGTTCATTACCTGGCAGTAAAACACCCCGCCCGACAGGTTCTTAGCCCCCACTTCCGAGCCGCGCTCAATCAATAAGACCTGGTGACCCTGTTTTGCTAAAAGGTAGGCACATACCGTTCCGGCGACGCCGCCACCTACGATGATGACATCGAAATCGTATTCCACACTCATGTTTTATCTCGCTGCCTCCACTGAGCGGATATTACCTATTCAAGGTCTCTACTTTATCGCAGTTAGCAGCTTGCAATAGTGACAGCGGCTCGATAACCGCTAGACTTTGCTCAGAGGTAAAGGAGGGTGATGAGCGAGCAGCACGCAGCTAGCAAACAGGATAAGCGCCCTATGCGAGCCGAAAAAACCGATAAGGAAACGAAGCATCCTGCCCGCCGTCACGCGAAAACCTTAAATAATGCGCCTGCTCAAATAAGTTTTCCCACCGAACTTCCAGTAAGTGCCCGGCGGCAAGAAATCGCCGCCGCTATCAAGAATAACCAGGTGGTAGTGGTTTCCGGGGAAACGGGTTCCGGGAAAACTACCCAGCTACCAAAAATCTGCCTAGAGCTGGGAAGAGGACGCGGCGCCCTCATCGGACACACGCAGCCGCGCCGGATTGCTGCTCGCTCGGTGGCTACCCGGATTGCCAGTGAACTGGGGGAAGAGCTGGGTAAAACCATCGGCTTCCAGGTGCGTTTTACCGATGTGGTCTCTAGCAAAACCATGGTGAAGTTAATGACGGACGGGATTTTGCTCGCGGAAATCCGCACCGATCCCCTGCTGAAACGCTATGACACTATCATTGTGGATGAAGCCCACGAACGCTCCCTGAACATTGATTTTATTTTGGGGTATTTGGCGCGCCTGTTGCCACGCCGCCCGGATTTGAAAGTCATTATCACCTCGGCAACTATTGATTCTCAGCGTTTTGCTGAGCATTTTTCTCGCCCCTCTTCCCCGGTGCCGATTATTGAGGTATCTGGTCGCACCTACCCGGTTGAGATACGTTACCGCCCTCTGGATGGCTCGGATAGCGGGGATGAGGACGAAGTAGGAGAAGAGGAAACCCCAGGGGAGAACCGCAAGAACCTTTTTAACAAGCAGAAATCGGGAAGCGCCCGCGGTGAAGCGAAAGACCAAACCGAGGGAATCTGCCAGGCGGTTGATGAACTTTTTGCTGGCGAGTCCGGGGATATTTTGGTGTTTTTGGCGGGTGAACGCGATATTCGAGACACCGAGGCCGCCCTCGCCGCGCATCTAGGTTCGCGATATGTGCGCGCCGGCGAGCGTACAAACACTCCGGGAGCAGTAGAAATCCTGCCGCTATTTGCGCGATTATCCCCGGCAGAACAGCAACGAGTTTTTGCCCCGCACCCTTATCCGCGGATTGTACTGGCCACCAATGTGGCGGAAACTTCGCTAACCGTACCGGGTATTAAATATGTGATTGACCCTGGTCTGGCGCGGATTTCTCGCTATTCTCAGCGCACTAAAGTACAGCGCCTACCGATCGAGGAAGTATCCCAAGCCAGTGCCCGCCAGCGGGCGGGGCGTTGCGGGCGGATTAGCGAGGGGATTTGTATCCGTCTGTATTCGGAAGAAAACTTCCTGGCACGCCCGCGTTTTACTGAACCCGAGATATTGCGTACTTCCCTAGCTTCGGTGATTTTGGCGATGGCCTCGCTAAACCTGGGGAAAGTAGCCAATTTTCCCTTTATTGATGCCCCGGATCCTCGGCAGGTCCGTGACGGGGAGCAGTTGCTTTACGAATTGGGGGCTCTTTCGGAGCGGAGCGAAAAAGCCGAGGGATATCGCCTCACCAAGCTGGGCCAACGCCTCGCCAAGTTACCGATTGACCCCCGACTGGGGAGAATGCTGCTAGAGGCGGAGCGACGCGGATGCGTATCGGAGGCGCTAGTAATAGTTTCGGCGCTGTCGATGCAAGATGTGCGCCTGCGCCCTATAGAGCACCAAGAAGCCGCAGACCTGACGCATTCGCGTTTCCTAGATACCAGTTCTGACTTCCTGACTTACCTGAATCTTTGGCGCTACCTGCGCACCCAATCCCGTGACCTGTCCGGGAGCGCTTTTCGAAAAATGTGCCAGCGCGAGTTTTTACATTACTTGCGCACTAGAGAATGGCAAGACCTTACCCACCAACTGCGGCAGCTTTTAAAAGAATTGGGAATCAGTGCCCGCCCCTTGGCGAAACCCTCCCGCTCAAGCTACCAGGTAGACCCGGAATCCCGAGACCTGATTGCGGCTTGTCAAAGCCTGACTTCCAAGCATTCTGACACGGACGCGATTCACCGTTCTCTGCTGGTCGGAATGCTTTCGGGGATTGGCAACTGGGATCAGCGTGCCAAACAATACCTGGCGCCGCGTGGCGCTCGCTTCACGATTTGGCCTGGTTCTGGGCTCTCAAACCGCACTTTCGATTGGGTAATGGCTGCCGAACTGGTGGAAACCTCCCGGCTTTTTGCCCGCAACGTTGCCCGGGTTAATCCTGACTGGATTATTCATGCGGGAAAACACCTGGTGAAACGTTCTTATGGGGAGCCGTATTGGTCGAGCCGGAAAGGTACCGCGATGGTGCCGGAGCGCATTACCCTATATGGCCTCACGATTGCCGCTGATGTGCCGGTTCCCCTGTCCCGCCTGGGCAATCGAGAGATGCCTGCGCTATCGCCGGTAGCAGCTAATCTTGACCTGCCCGGCGAGCAAAGTCCGCAAACAGCCCGGGAGTGGGCGCGCGCCCTCTTTATCACTAATGCGCTGGTCAGAGGGAATACCCCCTTAAACTATCCCTTCTTGAAACGCAATGAAAAGCTACTGCAGCGCGCCCTAGAAGTTGAGCAACGTACCCGCCAAGCCGGAATGGTTGCCGGCGAGGACGCTTTGGCGGCATTCTTCGCTGCCCGCTTGGGCAAAGAGGTAACCAATCCGGGAACTTTTGCGGCCTGGTTCAAACGTCAAGATGACCCCCATATTTTGGATTATCCCGAGGACGTGTTGTTGCCGTCTGCTGCTACCGCTTGCGCTCCCCGCAACTATTCCAGCGGTGAAGCCGCAGATAAATCGATTGGAAGCCAAACCAATCTGGCGGGCAAACTCACCCAGCTTTCCACTTCGGGTTTCCCTGACCACTGGGTGGGGGCAGAGTTTAGTTTGCCCCTGCAATATCAGTTTGCGCCCGGAAAGGAAGAAGATGGCATTACCTGCCAGGTTAGCTTGGAACAGCTGCCCTACCTTAATCCGCAAGAGTTTCAATGGACAGTGCCGGGGCTATGGCCAGAGCTGTTCACCGCGCTGATTCGGGCGTTACCGAAAGCGGTGCGCCGCCAGTTAGTTCCTGCCCCGCAGGTGGGGACGGAAGTAAGCGCGTGGATTGAGCGGGAACTGGCCAATCCCCCGGCTGATGCTGGCGCCGCCGAAAGCCCCGAGCCTACCCCGGTGCAGATTAAACAAGAGGAAGCGTTACAGGCTTCTCTGGGACGCCTAGCGGCTTGGGCAGGGATTGACACTGACATTAAAAATACTGGTAGCAGCAATAATCAGTCTCAGAGTCGAGGAAGCGCCGGCAACGCGGCAGGTACAGCTCCGCCAGTGTCTGCCAATAGCGCAGGGCGCGAGAAAAACACCGACGCCTCAAAAGACCGCACCCCCGCCGCTGCCGCTAGCGCTGCGAGCACCGGTGAAAAAGATAGCCACCGCAATCAAGCAAAATCCGCAAACAATAACCATCAAACTGCCCCCTCCCGTCCGCTGGCTTCGCTTTTCATCGCGGCTCTTGACCAGCTGCGCGCCGTGGAGGTAACCGAGCAAGATTTTTCCCAGGCGATCACCACCTTGCCCGCCCATTTGCGGATTCGCTTTGCGCTGCGCGTAGGGAAAGAGCAAATATATTCTCGCGACCTCGAAAAACTGCAGAAGCGCTACGGTAAAAAAGGGCGCGCTGCCCGCAAACAGGTAATCCGGGAAGCGCTCTCGCAGGTAAGCAAAGCCGAAAGCAGACAGAAAAACCCTGTCCATTCCCGAACGAGGCGTAGCAATCAGGAAGCGACTAAGGCTTCCAAGCAGCGTTTCCCGGAAACAGATTATGCTCACACTTGGCCGCAAATACGCAACCAAGACGCGGTTTTACCTGCTGAGATAACCACTGCTGTTGGCGGGGTGCCTGGTAGGGCTTTCCCGGGCTTACTGCCGCAGCGCCTTCCTCGTCCCTTTGGGCTATCCCTCTTTTCTGGTTCATTAACCAACCGCTATGAGCCACAAAATGCCGGTCAGTCAGCGACCAATCACAAATCTATTCCCGGACGAAAAGACTCAACTACCGATAATCGCAAGGCAAGTTTTCCGGTGCGGGTAGCGCTATTTGATACGCCCGAACCGGCCAAAATCGCCCACCACTTTGGGGTTGCCTGTTTGCTTTGTTCCCAGCTGCACCTACCTCCGGCAAGAATCTCAACTCGCTGGTCAGCACATCTAGCGCTTAACATTGCCGCGTTACCCTACGAGAAAGCGGTTTTACTGACAGATTTAGAGCTGTTAGCGACCCTTTCCTGCCTGAAGAAAGCAAAAGTTGATACCTGGATGGTGCGTGACGAGGGTGCTCTAAGCCAGCTTGCCAGGGATTTTCGTGACCGGTTCGAGGACGAAGTTTACGCCCTCTCTAAAGAGTTGGCGAAGATTGGGGAAATATATCGTGAGCTAGGTTCTTCACTGTCTAAACATTTTCCGCTCAGTGCCATCGAAGATGTAACCCAGGTGCGCGCCCAGCTATCAAAGCTGATTTATCCCGGTTTCATTTGGGACTTGAACCAGTATTTCTATGATTTAGGGCGCTACCTGCAAGCGGTACTTAACCGTTTACAAAAAGCCCACCAAGGTCAAAGCGCTGGCAATAGCCAAGAACAGCAAGCGATAGCTATTTGGGAGGACGCGCGCGGAAAACTCGAAAAAAGCGCCGCTACCGAGATGAATTTCTCCCAGGTAGAAGTATTATTGCGCGCACGAGGGCTGCTGGAAGAGCTGCGGGTTTCTATATTTGCGCAGTCCCTGGGAACTCGGGAAAAAGTATCTTTGAAGCGTCTTACGAAACTATTAAAAGACAGTCACCACTAGCGTTTACTTTGCTTGCCCGGTATCGATACGTTCTAAGATAATCCCCCCGACCAGCAAGATAATGCCGGTTTCCACCCGGAAAAGGATTTGAATTAAAGTCCCCAAGCCCGGCAATAAGGTATGCAGTACCGGATTGTAGTTGTAGCTATTGGGGATACTGGCAACCCAAGGACCAATAAGCGGGGCAAAAATCCCGGCAATAAACACCACAATCCCCAATATAATCAGGGTTCGTCCTTTGCATAGCTGTAGCTTCTCAACCATGATTTATCCCCTTTTCAAGCGACCAGTAGCGGTTTTACCTGCACGGTAAAGGTAACACTGTCCCCCCTATAGCAATAGCAAAATAGCCACAACTATCAGGGTGATTAGGGTGCCTACCCCTAAACCAATCGCTATCCCAGCGAAAATTTCGGTTTTCGCACCCGACCTTTTCCCAGTGGAGAGATTCGACGGAGAACCGGTTGGGGCGGGAACTGCTGGAGAAGGAACTCGCGAAGAAGAAACCGCAGGAGTGGGCGGGATTTGCGGGATTTCACGCGAATTACTAACCGCTACCGGTAGCCCCTCAGGCTTAAAAACAGATTCCCCTGCGCCGGTCGCGACCGGCTGTGTTTCCCCCGGGGTTCCCCCGTCCGTCTGGATTGCTGTTCCCAGCATCCCTACGCCCTCGTCAGTATTAATCATGATTGCGGGAGGTAAAGCGACAGCTTGCCCTGCGGGTACTACTGGCGCTACCGGATAATCAGAAAGGTGACCGAGCGCCGTCTGCCCCGACTGCGTTTCTGCCTCATTATGAGCGGGAATAATCGGCTTTACAGAAGCAAGTGAAGTTTTCGCATCTGGAGGAGAAACGCGCACTACCTCGGCTAATGGCTGCACAGGTGGAGGTTCGGTAAAAACCTCCAGAGCCTGAAGGGGGCGCACCTTTTCAATTACCGACTTCAAGAGGTCGTAGGTCTGGGCGGCACTAGGGCGCACCGAAGTTTCTTTTGCGAGCATTTGGGTAATCACATTCCACAGGGCACTGGGAATTCCCGGAAGCATTCCCGGCATATCGTAGAACTGATGGTTTAATACCTCTCCCACGGAGCCTCTAAAGGGGGTAAGTCCACAAAGCAACTCGTAAAGGATTACCCCCAGGGAATAAACATCAGTTTTAGAGCTAACCCCTTTGCCCTCAATCATTTCGGGAGCCATGTAATAGGGCGTGCCGGAACGTTTCGTGGTTTGGGTTTCATAGCGAGGATCAATCCACCTGGCTAAACCAAAATCCGCGATTTTTGGGATTAGATAGCCCCCCTGTTGCTTCAACAAAATATTGGAGGGTTTCAGGTCACGATGCACAATTCCTGCTTGATGAATTAGGGAAAGACCCGCAGCAATCCCCATGCAATAGTAGACGGCATCAAGAGGGGTTAGCGTTTCCTTACGTTTAAGCAGCTCCCCCAAATCCCCGCCATCGGTATATTCCATGATGATTGCCATATATTCCGGGGTTTGAATCAGGTCATACACTTCCACGATATTTTGATGCCGCACCCCGGTTACCAGGTCTTTTTCCATTCGGAAGCGTTGCACAATCCCCGGTTTAATCGCTAGTTTGGAGCGCAGAATCTTCGCGGCATAAAGGTTCCCCTGCCGGTCAGCTACCTGCCAAACTTCACCCATCGTGCCAGCCCCTAGGGCTTTCAACAGGCGATAGCCAGCGATAGTACCTGCCACTTGTAAAGGATATGCAGATGCCGAGACAGAAGGCACTGCAGGAGACATCGCCTGATTCTGGACAGAAGACGGCGCCGCCCCAAGATTAGCCCTTATCTTCTGCTGACCGCCCATACTTCCTCTTTAAACCAGCCCTGTCACTTTCATCATTCAGTTTAAGGGTTAAACAGAGTGAAGTGGGTATTGCGCACTATCTTGTTTTGAACCTATTGTTTTCCAACTATCTTTCGCAGTTCTCGCAGGTAAGCAGGATGATGCCTAGGTTTTTCACCCCGGCACGTCCAAGCGAAAATGTTCTCTGCTTTAAAGTCACGAGAACATTTCGAACAGGCTAAAACCCGAGTGGGAGTGCGGAAACGCTCCACGCGATGACCGGCTTTACACACCCCTATCCAGGGCGCGGGGAGGGAGGGCGCAGTCGCGGGTAACGTACGTTCAGCTCGTCCTCCGAGATTTTTAACTGCCTGCTGCCAGCGCCGACCATGCCCCGCCCGTGACCCAACCAGGGCGTGAGCAACCTCATGTAACACGACTTCCCGCGCAGTAGCACAGTCATAAAGCGGTATCAGGTAGCGGGAAAAACTGATTCGTTTATCAGCAAAATGACACGCCCCTGCACGACGACGGGCGTGATCCACCCCGACCTCCCAATCCTGCAATCCGCAGGTATCAAGAGCGCGCCGTGCCAGTTGTAAAACCTCGTCCAAACTGCCTACTTTCAGAAAAGCCAGATAAACCATAAACTAGGGCTGTTCCCCTGAATCTTAACGGAGGCAAACTCCAATATGACAACATCACCGGGCAGACCACAGGCAGTGTCGGTCAGACGGACATTAACACGCGAAAAACTATTCGCTGCGGCACGTGAACTATTTGCCAACGAAGGACTAGGGAAAACCGGGGTGAAACCCCTATGTGAAGCCGCCGGTTTTTCACGCGGAGCTTTCTATTCTAATTTTTCAGCCTTTTCCGATTTTTTGCGTCAATACATTCACGGCGAATTTGCCCAGGTTTCTCGCCAGCTTTCCCAGGTACAAGCCCTAATCAAGGCATCTTTACCCCCGGAGGATAACCCCTCTACAGGTTTTTTCTTAACCTCCCATTGGTCACGGGTAGCGGCAGCCATTTCTGAAACCATGCTTTTTGAACGCGAATTCGTGCTGGTACTGACCGAACTACGGGTGTACGCAGCGCGAAATAGAGAATTTTTTCCGATTCTACGCCAAGAAATAACAGCCATTGAAGAACAACTAGCGCAAATAATTACCGGATACCTGCAAACTTTGGGTTTACGTCTACGCGTCGCCCCTCTAGATTGCGCATTCACCGTAATCGCTCTGTGGCAAGCAGACCTGATAAATCGATCCGGACAGGCAACTTCAGGACAAATAGTGCGCCCCTCTAGTCATTTCTTAGAAACTGCTCTCCCCTGCTGCCTGGCGGGAATGGTAGCGACAGAATAACCTGAGGGCTATACGCTAGGGAAAAGCAAAACCTAAAGCTCGTCCTAGTAAAGAGGAAACCCCCGGCAGCAAGAATCCTTGCTCTAATGCCCTAGGCTCGCGCCACTTACAGGAGGGAGCGTAGACCAGGGGAAATTAATCCACTTATCGGTATGTTTCAGCACATAATCAGGCTTAATAATCGACCGAGATTTTACGTAGATACAGGCGGAGCGTGCCTCAGAAACCGCGACTCGTTCGCCCTCAGATCCCGAGGGAAGCCCACGTTCACGAATCAGGCGCATCACCAAATCGAGGGTTTTACCAGAATCCGCCACGTCATCAACAACCAATATTCTTTTACCAGACAATGCGGAAACATCCATTAAAGGTGGAATCAGCACCGGTTCGGGCAAGGTTTCCTCTATATCGGTATAAAACTCTACGTTCATAGTGCCGATTGCTTTTAGCCCTAACGCATATGACAGCGCCCCGGCAGGAAGCAAACCGCCACGCGCAACTGCCACCACCAGTTCAGGCATCCATCCGGAATCAACTATATTTTGCGCGATTTGGCGGGTAGCGTCCCCGAATCCTTGCCAGGTAAGAACTTCTCTATTGGTGTTATCTTCCATGGAACTAGCCTAGTCATCTTTAGGCAAGATTTTGAAACTGTGGCTAATATTTTTCTGCCACTTCATAGCTGTTCTACTATCAACAGGCTAAATACTATTTACGAAAAAAGAGCTCCAATGTTGGGCATTAATCTCCGATTTTACCTGCCCATAAATATAAAGATATAAAGATATGAAGATAGCGGAGCGGATATCCCCTTACATACGCACTCGTTGCGCCAGTATTCAGGGAATCAGGGCTACCAAACTCACCGGCGAAAGGATTTAAGATGACTAAAATACTATTCGTTTGTACTGGAAACATCTGTCGGTCAGTAATGGCACAAGCCGTAGCAACCCAAAAGAGCGAAGAAGAAATGCTTGATAACCTGTTCTTTGATTCGGCGGGGGTGTCCGATGAGGAGCATGGTAACCTGCCAGATTATCGCGCGGTTCAAATCTTAGAAGAGCATGGTTGGCTAGTTCCTACCCATTATGCCCGCCAGATACAACCCAGTGATTTTGAGGATTTTGACCTACTGTTAGCTATGACCAGCGGGCATCAGCGCGCCCTAACTCGTATGGCGCAACGCTGGGGAGCTGATGAAAGCAAAGTCCGTCTATACCGCGAGTTTGACCCCGAAGGCGCTCCGGGTGATATGGAAGTTCCAGATCCTTGGTATGGTGGGGCACGCGAGTTCTCCGATACTTTGGAAGTAATTGAGCGAGTAACTCCGGTAATGCTGCAAGCCCTCTCCAGTCTCTCCTAGATATTCCCTCTAAGGGCGTAACCCACACCAAAGTTCGCATGACGTTAGCTCCCTTCACAGACAAAACCGCCCCCGCATCTGCAACTTCTAGGCATATAACCAGGCAACCACGCTCACCTGAGCAACTTTTCCGCCCTCCTGATTTCAGGAATGTGCGCCGTTTTCACCCTCCCGAGACAAAAGCACCCTCCCAATACCGGCAAAACGCCTCAATTACGACCACATTTCCCCTCTCGGGAGGGCGCAACCGCACCGGGAGGGTCAAAACGTCACCAAAAAAGAGGCACGGCAGGTAAATACGCGAAAGTAATGACAGAAGGGCGGGGGAAAGTTTGATCCGAGTAGGTGCGGTGGGCATAAGAATTTGGAAAACGCCGCCACGTTTTCCAAATTCTTGGGCAGGAGGACAAACTTTCCCCCGCACCCACAACTTCCAAACACGCAAAGGCGCGGCCGGTAAAAGATATGGGTTTAAGTACAGGAAAAGCAGGAGGAAAGTTTCTTCCAAGCAGACGCAGGTAGCAGTTTTATGCCGAAGGGTAGACACCCAAGCCACCAAGATTCCCTAGAATCGGATACCTGGTAATAAATCTAAATTTCGGTAAATTTTAGAGCGTTAAATCCGTGAAAATGCAAAGCACTTTTCACGGATTTCGGGGCGCGAGGCAAAAACCGCCCCCGCCGCGCGCGACACCCCTACAAAGCAGGTAATAGAGACCTCGGAATGCTTTTACCAAACCAGATGGCAGCAAAGCTAAACCATTAACGCTGCTGCTTGGCGAGGGAAAGTTCCCGGCGACGACGGGCAGCAAATTCGGCTTGAATTTTGGCGTTACGGGGGGTGCGCCGCATTAGGAACGACACGGCAGTAATCACTACAATCCAGACGACACTCGCTAGCATGGCATACAGGGTAGATTTATCTAGGGCGAGGACGAACACCATTCCCAGGATAAAAGCGCTGATTACGACTACCGAGAACAATCCGCCAGGCATGGCGAAAATCGATTTACGATGCAGATGGGGCAAGCGGCGGCGATACTCCACATAGGATGCAACAATCATTACCCATACGAACATAAACAATACGGAAGCTACCGATGTAACCAGGGTGAAAGCTTCCATGACGGTTCCCCCTACCGCCATTAAGGCGATGGATGTAAGCAGGAACAAACAGGTTACTATCAGGGCGTTTAAGGGCACTGAACGCCGGGAAAGGTTACGGAAAACCCGGGGGGCGTCGCTACGTAAAGCCATGGCGTACATCATGCGGGAAGTCGAGTAAACCCCGGAATTGCACGATGAAGCTGCGGAGGTCATTACTACTAGATTCACCAAAGAGGCAGCGAAAACTAGCCCTACTAGCGAAAACAATCCAACAAAGGGGGAAGTTTCAGGGTTAAGAGAGTCCCAGGGAGTTACCGACATTATCGCTGCTAACGCGAACACATAGAACAGTAGTACCCGAATCGGAATGGAGTTGATAGCTTTCGGTAATGATTTTTCGGGATCTTTAGTTTCGGCAGCGGTAGTGCCTACCAGCTCGATTCCTACGAAACTAAAAATAGCTAGTTGGAATCCGCCTAAGAATCCGGTGAAGCCGTTGGGAAAGATGGCACTGCCACTAACGCCTGGATGTGACCACAGGTTAGTCAAGGTAGCGCGTTGCCCATCTGGGGAGGTAAATCCCACTATAACCATTACCGCTCCGCAACAGATTAACGCAATTATGGCCACTATTTTTATCATCGAAAACCAAAACTCGGTTTCTCCGAATGCTTTTACAGTCATGGCATTTAGGGAAAACAGGAGCACTACCGTCAAAATTGCTGGTATCCATTGTGGTAGATGTGGCCACCAGAAACTAAAATAACCGGCGATAGCTATCACTTCTGCTGTTCCGGTCACAATCCAACATAGCCAGTATGTCCACCCCACTACGAATCCTGCGGTCGGACCTAGCAGGTCGGTGACGAAATCAGCGAAAGTTCCGTATTTGTGGTTGGAAAGCAACAGTTCACCCATACACCGCATTACCAGGTAGAGTACCGCACCAATAATGGTGTAGACCAAGAGAACTGACGGACCGGCGAGGTGGATAGTGCGCCCGGATCCCATAAATAATCCGGTTCCGATTGCCCCACCAATCGCGATTAACTGGATGTGCCGATTAGACAGGTTACGTTGTAATCCACCCGAATGACTTTGTATGATTTCATCAATATCTGCTGGTTTATTCGTCATTACTTTCCCTTACGCTAACCTGTTTTGTCTGCCTTGATTTTATGCGCATTTTCCCTCATGCAGTTAAGCGCGCTCACCTACCTCTCTTCCATTAGTTTCCCCAGAGGGCGATTAGACGGTACTAGACGCAGAGGAAAGTTTCCCCCGACAGGCGGGCGCGCGACCGGTCGGAAATGCGGGGGCGGTTTTTACCTCGCGCCCCGAAATCCGAAAAGCTTTGGCATTTCCACCCTCCCAATACCGGCAAACCGCCCCAATACCGACCACAATTCCCATCTCGGGAGGGCGCAACCGCACCGGGAGGGCGAAAATGTAGCGCGACTTAGGCGGAGCGGACTTTTAACTGCCGATAGCGACATAGAGCCGCGAAAATGTCTTGGAGGCGCGGCTCGGCTAAGAATGCCGGATAGCGTCCGGCAGCAAAAGCCTGCCAACTGGAGGAGTCAAATTCGGCTGCGAAGCGGTGACAAGCGTCTGCGATGGTTTCTTTGCCGTTAGCACTGGTGACTAAAGCCCGGACCGCATAGGCAATAGCTTCTGCTTGTCCGGGATCAACTACTTGGGCGAGGACGGAAATATCGATTTCTTCCCGGTTAAGACGCAAAGTGGCGGTGCCTTCCGCGCGAGTTTTTTCGCGCCGCCCCGCAGGTGGAGGCGGGCAGGATAGCAGGAGACGTTTGCGCACTGCCACCTGCGGCCACTCGGGGGCTGCACTATCCGTACTGCTTGCCGCGTCTTCTGCCCCGCTCACTTCCCGCGCCCTGGCTGTGGCATCGTAGGGCAGATAATTCTCAAGCAATAACACCTGGTCGGCTAAATCCAGGAAATCTCCCGAGCCACCCATCACCATAATCGTGGAGACTTCCAGTTCATCCCGAATACCTCCCACCCGATCAACAAGCGGAATAATTGGCTCTGTGCGCACTAGCTTCCGCATTCGACTATCACGTAATAGCAGGTTGGTGGCCGAGGTATCTTCGTCAATCAACAGCGCCCGCACTCCACACTCTATTGCTTCGCTAATCGCCGCTGCCTGGGAGGTTGATCCCGAGGCATTTTCCGTAACAAACTGCCGCGTATCACTTCCCCCCGGAAGAGATCCGATAAATAAAGAAATATCGGTGCCAGTTATCGCCCGCCCGTCCTCGGCACGTACCTTAACCGCATCGGGCAAAGTGGCTACCAGTTCGCGCCCATCCCCAGGAATATGGGGATACACCGAACGCTCCAAGGCTTCTAGCAAGGTAGATTTACCGTGATAGCCACCCCCTACAATCACCGTGATTCCTTTGGGTATTGCCATTCCGGATATTTTCCCGCTATAGGGCAGCTCTATAGTTTGCACCAGGGACGAGGGCGTATCCTCCCCTAATACCGTAGGTAGCTGGAAGGGAACCGCATCTTTCATCGGTAAATCACTAATACCGGAAGCCCGAGCCAGTAGCGCCCCATCAGCAACGAAAGCCACCCAGCCACGCTCATGAAGAATATTTTGCAACGCCACATGGTCTTTGAGGGTGTGAATATGGCGGGTGAGATCGGCTATATCGGGGCCGTCGTCCTCCCCAAAACATACGACCTTGTAAATCAGTTCACAAAGGTCATAGTCGAGGAAACGCGCAAAGTTGTGACCGAGAATCCGCCGCCCCGCTGCCGGGAAAGGAACCTGTAGGCGCAGCTCTATCCCTTGCGCATTTATGGTAACCGAGGAGCGCTGCAAGATTTCCTGCCCGACTGGCGCAATCCTCAGCTCTGAGCCTGTTTTTCCGTGTGAGCGCGCTGTACCAAAGATTTTGCGGGCGCGACGCGCCAAAAAGTCGGCGGTTGCTGTTCGACCTAGCTTGTCCTCAACCATTTCTGGGGGAATTTCGGCGGTTTCTAGCGGAACCAGCACCCGACAGGCTGAGGGCGGGGCAAAGGGGTCGGACTGCACCCGGTCAATACAGAAAGTGAAATCCCCGAAACTCCATTGCCCAATCAGCTGTTTATAGCCCCCATAGGAGCGCCCATCTAGCGATTTTGTTTTCTTGATAAGTTCATCTGCCTCGCGCATAGTTACCTATTCTAGCCGGGCAAAGATTTGCCTTGTAGACTAGCTAGTATCCTCAGCTGTTTTCCGATTTTTGGAAGAGGCTGCACGGTTATTTCAGAGGATGAAAGGAATTTTTCGTGACTGACAAGCTGAAACTGGCTGACACTATTCAGGCTATCAACTGGAACGATATTGAGGACGATAAAGATCTGGAAGTATGGGATCGGCTCACGGGGAACTTTTGGCTGCCCGAAAAAATTCCGTTGTCGAATGATTTGCCGTCCTGGAAGACTCTGAAACCGGAAGAACAGCTGATGACGAATCGGGTCTTTACCGGCCTGACTTTGCTAGATACTTTGCAGGGCACGGTGGGCGCGGTTTCGCTGATTCCGGATGCCCGCACCCCGCACGAGGAAGCGGTTTACACCAATATCGCTTTTATGGAGAGCGTGCACGCGAAGTCTTATTCTTCGATTTTCTCGACTTTGCTGTCTACCACCGAGATTAACGAGTCTTTCCGCTGGAGTGAAGAAAACGAGAACCTACAGCGTAAAGCCCATATCGTAGAAAAGTATTACCGGGGTGATGACCCTGAGAAACGTAAAGTGGCTTCCACCTTGTTAGAGTCTTTCCTGTTCTATTCCGGCTTTTACGCTCCCATGTATTGGTCGGCTCACGCCAAGCTGACTAACACTGCAGATTTGATTCGTTTGATTATCAGGGACGAAGCGGTGCATGGCTATTACATTGGCTATAAATACCAGCTCGCCGTTAATGAGTCCTCTCCGCAGCGGCAAGAAGAGCTCAAGGATTACACCTTTGACTTACTGACCGAGCTTTATGATAACGAAGAGTCCTATACCGAAGATTTGTATGATCCCCTGGGACTGACCGAGGACGTAAAGAAATTCTTGCGCTACAACGCCAATAAAGCCCTGATGAACCTGGGTTACGAGGCGCTATTCCCGGCGGACTCTACCGATGTGAACCCCGCGATCCTAGCGGCGCTTTCACCGTCGGCAGATGAAAACCATGATTTCTTCTCCGGGTCGGGTTCTTCCTACGTTATAGGGGAAATTGTTGATACCGAGGACGACGATTGGGACTTCTAATTCTTTAAGTGCAGCAGCGATTGTCCAATAGTAAATAGTTGCGGGTGGGGAAGATTTAGTTTTTCTTCCCCACCCGCAACCATCTGTTCGTTTATAAAGTATCTTTCTGTTCTAACGATTGCTTGTGTTTTGGGCTAATGCCCATTCGGGCATTAGCCCTGTGTTTTGAATCAGTAGGGAAAAATGCTCTGCTGGGGTCGGTTTTAGGAGGGCGGAACTGTCTTAGGAGGGTGGAATGGTCGGGGGATTGATTAAAACTGCTGGTAAGGTTTCGTAGAATCACCCTCCAGCGAGCGAACGACCCTCCAGGTGCATTACCGCCCTTATGGTGCTTTACTGAAGCCCTAGAGCATACAGGATACGCAGCCCTCGACCTCGGTTCCCTGGAGAGCGTGTTGGCGCAAACGCATATAGTAAAGGGTTTTGATTCCCTTACGCCAGGCGTAAATATAGTTCTTGTTTACCTCGCGGGTAGTGACCGTATCCGGGTAGAACAAGGTTAAGCTGAGCCCTTGGTCTACGTGCTGGGTAGCTACCGCATAAGTGTCGATAATCTTTTGCGGACCAATCTCGTAGGCGTCCTGGTAGTACTCTAGGTTGTCGTTATCCATATAGGGAGCCGGGTAGTAAACTCGCCCAATCTTACCCTCTTTACGAATCTCAATCTTGGCCACAATCGGGTGGATTGAAGAGGTGGAGTTATTGATATAGGAAATCGATCCGGTTGGGGGTACCGCCTGCAGATTCTGGTGATACATTCCGTATTCCCGGACGTCCTCCGCCAGTTTCTTCCAATCTTCGCTGGTAGGTACGTTGATGGATGATTTTTCTAGCAGCTGACGGCATTTTTCGGTCTTGGGAGTCCAGTCCCCGTTAACGTATTTTTCAAAATACTGCCCGGAATAATACTGCGAATCCTCGAATCCTTCGAAGCGTTCCCCGCGCTCTTTCGCAATCTTGCAAGAGGCTTTAATCGCTTCGAATGCCACGGTCATGAAATACATATTGGTGAAATCTAGGGCTTCTTCGCTGCCATAGAATACTTTTTCCCGCGCCAGGTAGCCGTGCAGGTTCATTTGCCCCAAACCGATGGCGTGGCTCATCGCATTTCCGCGCTCAATCGAAGGCACTGCGCGAATATTTGACAAGTCAGATACGCTGGTCAGGCCGCGAATCGCGGTTTCAATGGTGGCGGAAAAGTCCGGAGAATCCATAGTTTTCGCAATATTTAGCGAAGCTAGGTTACAGGAAATATCTTTACCCACGTGCTCATAGGTTAAATCTTCATTGAACTCGCTCTTTTCCGAGACCTGCAAGATCTCTGAACACAGGTTGGACATGGAAATCCGCCCCTTAATCGGGTTAGCGCGGTTCACGGTGTCCTCGTAAACGATATAGGGGTAACCGGACTCGAACTGGATTTCCGCCAGGGTCTGGAAGAAACGCCGCGCATCAATCTTCTTTTTGCGAATCCGTCCGTCCTCGACCATTTCCCGATAATGCTCGGTGATGGAAATATCGCTCATCGGTTTCCCATAGACCCGCTCTATATCGTAGGGGCTAAACAGGTACATGGGTTCTTTATTACGTGCCAGGTGGAAAGTAATATCTGGGATTACCACCCCCAAAGACAGGGATTTAATTCGGATTTTTTCGTCCGCATTTTCCCGTTTCGTGTCCAAGAATTCCATAATGTCGGGGTGGTGGGCATTTAGATAGACCGCTCCGGCACCTTGCCGCGCCCCCAACTGGTTGGCGTAAGAAAACGAATCCTCAAGCAGTTTCATTACCGGAACTACCCCGGAGGACTGATTCTCGATTTTCTTAATGGGAGCACCTGCTTCCCGCAGGTTAGTTAAGGAGAGGGCGACCCCTCCTCCTCGTTTTGAAAGCTGCAGGGCAGAATTAATACCCCGCGCAATCGATTCCATATTGTCCTCGATGCGCAGCAGGAAACAGGAAACCAGTTCCCCGCGGGCTTTCTTGCCCGCATTTAGGAAAGTGGGAGTAGCGGGCTGGAAACGCCCGGTCATGATTTCGTCTACTAGCTTTATTGCCAGTTCTTCATCCCCGCGTGCCAGGTAAAGCGCCACCATGCATACCCGATCCTCGAAACGTTCCAGGTAGCGTTTACCGTCGAAAGTTTTCAAGGTATAGGAAGTGTAATATTTGAACGCCCCCAAGAAGGTGGGGAAACGAAATTTGTAGGCATAGGCTCGCTTAAACAGGTCTTTAATGAACTGGAACTGGTATTGCTCCACGACTTCCTGTTCGTAATACCCCTGCTCTACCAGGTATTTCATTTTTTCTTCCAGGTCATGGAAGAACACCGTATTCTGGTTTACGTGTTGCAGGAAGTATTGGCGGGCAGCCGCCTTGTCTGCCTCGAACTGAATTTTCCCGTTTTTGTCATACAGGTTCAGTTCCGCATTTAACGCATGATAGTCCAGTTCCGGGGAGGGCGCGGTTTCTACTCCGGTGTCAGTTAGATTTTCTGCCAAAACTCACTCAGTCCTTTACGACATATCTCGACGTCCTGGGGGGTTCCCAGAAGCTCATACTTGTACATAAACGGGATATTTAATTTTTGGGCGAGGATATCGCCGGCAATGCAATACGCTTTCCCAAAGTTTGTGTTTCCGCTGGCAATAACTCCCACGCAGTGTTCGCGGTTGCTCTTTTCGTTTAAGAACTTGATTACCTGCTTGGGTACAGCCCCTTTGATGTTTCCTCCCCCATAGGTGGGTACCACAATCACGTAGGGCTCGTTTACATATAGGAATTCATCACGAGGACGCAGCGGAATCCTTTTATTACGAAAGCCGAGTTTTTCTACGAAGCGTTTAGTGTTTCCGGTTGCGGAAGAAAAATAGACTAGCAGGGGTTCTGTATTACTCACCTTTGACCTGCCTTACTGTTTTCGCTTCTCGCTACATACCTATTGTTACCTAAACGCGCTACCGCTACTGCCGAAATACTCTGCCTCTTAGTGCCGAGTAATTCGGTCGGTATCTGTTACTGCTTTAGGACGGAACTTCCTTAGGCGGTAGCTGCTGCGCGAGCTGCGATTGCTATTCCTTTGATTTTGTCGGGACGGAATCCGCTCCAAGAATCGGTATCAGTTACCACTACCGGAGCCTGCACAAAACCTAAAGACTTTACGTGCTCGAGAGCGTCCAAATCTTGGCTCATATCAATTTCTGCGTAAGAAATACCCTGTTTCTTTAGGGCGCGTTTGGTCGCATCACACTGTACACAACGGGGCTTGGAGTAAACGGTGACGGACATGTTTCTGCGCTCCTTAATTATGGTCTTCTTCGTCTGCGCTATTCAAAGAATAACACCAGTGTAGTTTTCGCGCCGATATTTTTCGGCGCTGAACTAAACACTACACCTAGTAGTTACCTAACGCTAATACCCCAAGATGGTGTGTTTGGGGATAACCGGTGGAAAGAGGGCGAATTTCTGGGGATAGCTTGGGGATGGCTGTGCTTTACTGCCGAAGCGTCCCCTGTCTGCCTGGCATTTAGACACTTTTCTCCGTCACGATGCTTGGTGAGCGATTCCACCAAAATTGTGGATAAAACTTTCCCTGGCGTGTCGAAAGTGTCGTGGCGCTTTCTCTTCAGTCACGAACCGCGCGGGGGCTGGATTTTTCCTTTCACAGTCGTCCGCGCACAGGGGCGGATTTTGCCTTGCGCCCCGAAATCCGGAAAATGCTCTGGCATTTTCACGGATTTAGTGCCCGGAGCCTACCCTGCGGCATAAATCCGCCCCTGCACGCTAGTTGCGTACCTTGCGGGATTCCCGTACCAGCCACAGCCCTTGCTCGGGGGAAAAGTTTTATCCGAGCAGGCTAGGTGGGCATCTGGCGGTTCTTGTTCTCACTGAGGTATTTACGCGGATGGTACCAGCGAGCGTGGAGCCTGGGTTTTATCCGAGTGGGTGCGGTGGGCATAAGAATTCGGAAAACGTCGCTACGTTTTCCAAATTTCTTGGGCGGGAGGAAAAACCTAGGCTCTGCGCGGAAATTACAGGAAAAACCTCGCCCCCGCAACCCGAGCTAGACCCGCAGCGCATACACACTACTCCTACGATGCACTGGGGAGATATATATCGATAAGGTGGTATCCAGAACTGCGATTAGCTAAGGAGAAAACTATGAGTGAACGCATGAACGTGGAATCTTTCAATCTTGACCACACGAAAGTGGCGGCTCCCTTTGTGCGGGTCGCAGACCGAAAGCAACTACCGGGCGGCGATGAGCTAGTCAAATATGATGTGCGGTTTTGCCAACCAAACCAAAAGCATTTAGAGATGAAAACTGTCCATTCAATTGAGCATCTGACCGCCGAACTGATGCGCAACCACACCGACAGGCTCATTGACTTTTCTCCTATGGGTTGCCAAACCGGGTTTTATGCCCTGATGTTGGGGGTAGAACCTGACGAGTTCGCCCAGCTACTGGCAAAGACTTTTGAAGATATCCAAAGCGCCCTTGCAGTGCCGGCCGCAAATGAACGTCAATGTGGCTGGGGAGCACACCATAGTCTAGAGGGCGCAAAAGCGGCTACTTCCCGTTTTTTGGCGGCGCGAGACAGCTGGAATCAGATTTACCGTTAAAGATTGGGAATACTTATGACAACTTGTGACACCGTAGTTATTTGCGCGGAGCTCACCGAGCTGGCTCCTTTGGTAAACCGTTCTTGGCTGAGAGAGTGCCTATCTCACCGCCACCAGGATTCTTACACTCCTGAGGATCCTAGGAAAGCGCTCCCTACCCCGGTAACAGAAGTTTCAGGTTTAGGTTTTTATCCCCTAGATTTTCCGGAAGTACCTTCCGGAATTCTCGCGGTTCAAAGCGGGGTGGGAACGGTTAATGCTGCCCGCGCTACCACTATCGCGATTGAGGTTCTTGGAGCTAAACAAGTGCTGTATTCGGGAACCGCTGGCGGTTTAGCTAAGGATAGCCAAGTGGGGGAAATTATTTTTGGCGACACTTATGTTTTCCACAGCGCTGATGCTACTGTTTTCGGGTATTTACCTGGGCAACTTCCGGGAATGCCGACCAGCTACTCTGGCGACCAGCGACTGCTGACTATCGCGGGTCACCGCCTAAAGGCTATGGGACAAAATAAGCGAGCGATAGCGGATTCTTTCATCACTCCACCAGATCAGACCCCAGGATTTATATCTCCTAGTGAGGAAAACCAAAGTTCCCAGGCATTTGCAGCTCTACAAGACGTGCCAGTTCGCTGTGGCACTATCGCGACCGGTGATTCATTTATCACCGATAAAAACGTTACTGAAATACGGGAAACATTCCCCACCGCCCTCGCCGCTGAAATGGAATCAGCAGCAGCCGCTCAAGTGTCATATTTATCAGACACCCCTTTCTTGGCAGTTCGCTGCATTTCTGACCTTTGCTCCCCGGATGGTCAAGATATTTATCATGGAAACTCTGCGGTTTGTGGAGCAATAGCAGCTGCCGCTACTATCTGCTTACTCCAATCCGCATAGCCTCTTACCCTGGGAAAATCCTGGATTGACCGCAATGGGCGGTTAAAGCGAAACTTTGAGCCCCATCAGATTAGCGCGTTAAGATTGGGGGACAACTTTAGGGAACGGTAGGAGAAAACATGGCCTTATCACGTAAGCGTCACCTTCAACTGATTATCGCAATACTGCTGGGGACGGCGCTATTGTGCACAGCGATAGCAATCGGCTTCGCCATGACTAGAAACACTAGCAGCAGTCAGCAGAAAGCAACTGCTTCTGCGTCCTCTTCAACGTCAAAAACTCAGCCCAGTCAGACCGTATCTCCTAGTTCCGACCCCACTACCACGTCAACTACTCCTCCCCCTAGCCCCCCCCCTCCTCGGGCCCCGGGTGAGTGCACTAAAGAAAAAAGG
>NZ_RPZY01000062.1:0-7702 GCF_008661855.1 Varibaculum sp. | reverse complement strand
CCCCCACTCTTCTCCCCCCCTCCCTGCGGAGCGATTTAACCGGAGCAATCTAGGGAACGGGAAACACCGCCAGCCCCCTCACCCAGAAGAAAAAGGGACTAAGAAACAGCATCACACCCTATTTACGCAACACACCCCTTATGTATTAGAGTTATTTAATGAGAAAACGGCGCCTCTTTTATAATCTAGCCTGTGGATAACTTTCGCAAAATTTGCCTCGGAAATAGACACGACGAAAAATGCGCAAACTCTATTAATTCAGGCACTTATTTTCCTATTCTTTTAACAGTTACTAGCTTTTCTTTAGTAACTTTTATATAAATAAAAATAAACTTAAAGCATTTAAAGTAATAAAAATCAAGGGCGAATCTTAAAATGCTTAAAAAGCATAATTTTAGGCATTTACTCGTGAGAATCGGCGAATCGGCTGCCCTCAGCCCCCACCAGATCCTCGCCACCACCTTCCTCTCAAGATTGACGCGACAAGGAACCGAGAGCAAGACGCCCAGTAACAACCAGCCGAACCGAGCATGAGGTAACGATTGCTTCAATCCGAGCTGATTTTCCACGCTGAGAGCGTGCGCACCCTCATGTTTGTCCCGCATCTCATGCTTACCCTCCATCTCTTGCTCGCCTCCTGGAACAAAACCCAGTGCGCTTCATGCTCAAGTTTCACCGCGTTTATCCGGAATATCAATGAAACGAGAACCCACCCATCCCAAAGCAATTACAACGAAAATGCAACTTATTAGATTGCGTTGCATTTGCTTTGCATAAAAACTAGAATAAATCCCACGGAGAGGAGACAAATATGCGAGAATCCGCATTCTTGGAGTTCAAATCAAAAGTCAGCAACACCTTCCTCAAGACTGTAAGCGCCTACGCGAACTTTCATGACGGGGAAATACTGTTTGGAATCGATGACACGGGGACCGCGGTTGGTCTAGACCATCTAGATGAAACCTGTCTCGCAATCGAAAATCGCATTAACGACTGTGTTACCCCGCGTCCCAGATTTTCTATCCAGATAAATCCAAGCGACAACACAATCCGCGTTCACGTGCAGGAAGGCCCCGATAAGCCCTATCTATATAATGGGAAAGCGTATCGCAGGAGCGACAGCTCCACGGTCGAAGTCGATAGGATTGAGCTAAATCGCCTGGTGCTAGAGGGAGAGAACCTCTCCTTTGAAGAACTTGACTCCCCCGAGAAAAATCTGGAGTTTAAGACTCTATCCGCAGCTCTTCACAATCAGCTAGATATTTCGGATACCAGCATAGATGTTCTGAAAACCTTGGGGTTAATGGGGACGAACGGTTTCAACCGTGCCGCTGCCATATTGTCCGATAAGAACAGTTATCCCGGAATCGACATCATCAAATTCGGTGCTTCCATTAATGAAATCTTGGATCGCACCACTGTTGAGCACGTTTCTGTTCTACAGCAGCTGTCCACGGCTATGGAGGTTTTCAATCGTTACTTGCGCTTTGAGATGATTGAGGGCGCGACCCGCTTCACCAAAGATTTGGTTCCGCGCGAAGCTTTCCGGGAGGCAATCGCTAACGGCCTGGTTCACCGGACTTGGGATATTAATTCCCGCATGCGGGTTAGTATTTTCCCTGATCGCGTCGAGATATGCTCTCCGGGAGGTCTTCCGACTGGGCTTTCAAAGGAAGAGTATTTACGAGGACGAGTATCTGTGCTCAGGAACCCGATTTTGGCGGAGGTTTTCTTTCGTCTGGGACTGATTGAGAAGTTTGGTACCGGTATCTTGCGTATCCGCGAGTCCTATCGTGATGAAAAAGAGCTTCCCAAATTTGAGCTTTTGGAGAACTCTATCACGGTTACTTTACCTTTTATTGGTTCGTTATCGCAGATGTCTCCCCAGGAAGAACTGCTACTAAATTCCATGCTGCGGGGTAGGTACTATTCACGTTCTGAACTGGATTTACGTTCTGGCTTTGACAAGTCAAAAACAATCCGATTGCTGAACTCCCTGCTAGATAAGCAGTTAATTCTTGCGCATGGGGAAAGCAGAGCCCGGAGGTATTCCCGGCTTTGAGAAGCATATTTTCGGACGAGGAGGAGTAGGAGTAAAGGTTAGGACGGAAATGCAAAGGGCTTAGATTAGGGTGTGTTCGCAGGGAGGGCGAGGATAGGAATATCCCGGCTATCAGCTTTGATAGATTCCGAGGAGTACTCTTGCGCCAAAATGAGCATCCGCAAAGCACTCACGACTGACAAAATCACCCTCCCAAGACCAAAACACCCTCCCGATACGGACTAAATCCCCCAAAACAAGCCGACAGCCAGGAATCGGGAGGGCGAAAACGTCAAAACACACCCCGACCAGGCAGGGGAAAAGGAACAGAAAAATGCGGGATTCTGGAAACAGACAGGTTACAAAAACTGTTTACGGACAGCAAAGCACAACCAGAAAGGACAGAACCTAAAAGAACCAGGCAAAACAGTAACTACAGGACGCACCCCAACCAGGCAAAATAGAAAAAGCAGAGCCTAACACCCACGACCAGGCAGAAGGGCAAGTCCAGATACGCCAGCAAAATACGGAGACCACTAAAATCAGCATCTCCAAAATGCTCACGCCTGACGAAAACACCCTCCCAAGACAAAACCACCCTCCCAAGACGCTCTAAAACCCTCAAACCAAGCCGTCAGCCCTAAATCAGGAGGACGATTCTGCACCAGGAGGGTGCAAACGTCACGGGAGGGCAAAACAGAAACTACAGGACGCCCCCCAAGCAGGCAGAACAACAAGTCCGGTACGCTAGCAAAACGCAATCCTCCTCCCAAAAAAACAACAAGCCATCACCCAACCATCACAAATTCAGCCATTATTCTTCAGCTCCCCGACCGTCCCCGGTGGGCACAACCAGTACCGGGCAGGTCGAGTGCGCCAGCACTGATTGCGAGGTGGATCCCATCAACACCCCGGCGAATCCTCCACGTCCCCGCGTACCTACTACCACCAGCTCAACGGCGGTTGAAAATTCGGTTAGCAGTACTGCCGGGTTTCCGTCCAGGGCGTGAGCATGGATTTCAACCCCGCTACCAGCACTTTCTGCTTTGCATATGGCTTTTAGCTCGTTGCGCACGTCCCGCAATATGCTTTCCCGGTCTACTGTTGCGGGCAGCCAGGCGAGCACTCCCGCCGATGACGCCATCGGAACCGCGTCCACGGCGGTCAGTTGTGCGCCCCAGAGCGATGCTTCTTCAATGGCTCGTCGCAAGGATTTGCGCGATCTGCTCGAACCGTCCACCCCGATTACGATTTTCTTTACTGGCGTGAACTGTTGATCGGTGTCTCTGGCGGGAACTACCACTACTGGGCAGCGTGAATATGCCGGTAACGCGGATGATGTGGCTCCCAGTAGTCTGTCTGCGAATCCGCCTGTCCCCCTGGTGCCGACGACTATCAAATCGGCTTGCTGCGACAGTTGCACCAATACCGCCGTCGGGTCACCCGGCTCTACCCGCCCTTCAGCATGGTAGCCTAGCTTTGCTAAGTGGGTGAGCGCCTCGTCTACTACGGTTTGTGCGCTGGCGCGAATGGCATCGTTGTCTATTACCGCGAATCCGCTTTCCATTGATGCTGCCGTGTATGAGGGTAAAGCGTATGCGCATACAATTTGCAACTGGGCGTTGTTTATTTTTGCTCTCGCCCCGGCCCATTCGGCGGCTTGGAGTGCTTCGCGCGAGCCGTCTACCCCAACTAGGATGTTTGGTTTTCCCGCCATCTCTTTTGCCTTTCCACTACGCCTTTGCCTACTGGTTTCTATTTTATAGGGCGCGCTAAGGGGTCGGGCTAGATTAGGTCTATTTGGTTAGGGTTTTTTCTTTGCGGTGGCTGGGGGCGTGCTGTTTCAGGCGCTGTGGGTTTTGGTCTGTTTCATAGGCGGGGGAAAGCTGATATTCCCGGCTGGGCTTTTTGGAGTCGCGGAGTTTTTTTGCCCGTTCTACGCGGCTTAGTCTGGGCGTTTTCGTATCTGTCACTGCCCTACTGGCTGCGCTAATCGCGAATAATCTTTTTATTTCCTGGGTGCCAGTTTCTCCAGTAGCTTCACTGGTCGTACCGATAGTTTCGCTGGCTTTTGTGACTGCGCCGCTATCGCCTTTTATGCTCGGCATGGGCGTTTCTTTATTTTGGGCAGCGCTGCCAGAACCGGCGTATTCTTCTCCACTCACGCCCGACCCCGGTAACACTGGTGAACCATCCGACCCCGCCGAACCAGAACCACCAGACCCACCAGAACTTCCGGAATCACCCTCACCCGTATCCTTATCTTTCCGGTTCTTCCGCAAATACCGCACCACGATTGTGCCTCCGATAGCGCAGATTATTATCGGGATTATCATCCACCAGCGCAGAGCATCCCACCAGGTAGGCCCGCTTTCATTCATGGGCGGGGCTTGGTTTAACGCGATTCGTTCTGCAGTTACTACTAGGCGGTGGGTGTTGATTCCGTAGGGCGTGCAGGTGAAGAGAGTTAGCAGGTCACGCCCAGCTTGAGCTTCAAATAATTCTAGTTGTGTGGGTTTAATAATGTGGATTTCTTTTACTTTGTAGGCGAGTTTTTGTCCGGCTACCTGCACGTAGGCTATGTCGCCGACTTGTACGTCTGTTAATCCGTCAAATAGGCTGGCGGTTCTCATACCTGAATGGGCGGTGAGTACCGCGTTTACTCCTTTTCCGCCTACTGGCAGTCCGGTTCCGAATAGGTGTCCGGCTCCGCGCGCGATGGCGTCATCTTCGGTACCGTGCCGTACTGGGAGGTCGATTTTTGCTGCTGGCACGACTAGGCGTGCCATGATGTCTCCGGGGAGGGTCGCTAAGTATTCTTGGTATTCTTCTGACCCGGTTTTGGTCATTTGATACAGGTAGGGGTCGAGGATGGGGATTCCGCGAATGCGGGCGTTGTATTTTTTGGCTTGTTCTAGTAGTTGTTGCGCTTTTTCTGGTTGAGTTTCTAGTTTTTTCATTTCTTGTGCTTGTTGCCGCGCGATAGCTCCGATGTGGAGGTTTCCGGCAAATACGGCTACTACTGGGTAAAGTAGCAGCAGCGCGCCTACTATGGTCAGTACGCTGATTAGGATTTTCCGCATGATTTTTTCCCCTCCTTTCTACCGGTATATATTTTTAGGTGATTACCGCTTCCTTTAGTTTAATCAGTTCTTAATGGAACGAAAACTTTTATCGCTGTATATCTTTTTGTGGAGCGCTAACCCTACTGGCTGTTTATGGGGTTGCTCCTCTATTTTCAACTATGAGGACGAGCCGCGATTTTAGATAGGGTTGTCCTCTGTTTTACCGATAACAGCCAGTAGGGTCGTGTTTAGAGATAATACTTTGACCTTTTAGTTTCGTTTTCTTTCAAATAGGGTTATGGTCACGGCCGCCAGTAACAGGGATAGCCCGATTAGTAATACTTGCAGGGAACCAGCATGTCCGGACAGGGGCAGTTTTCCTTCGGGGTAGTTTACTACTTTCAGGGTTTTATCTCCCCCGGTTACGGTGTTTACGTTTCCGTTTTGTTTATCTATTGTTACCGTACCGTTCGCATCTACCTGGAATTCTATTGCTTGTGGCAGGAGGGCGTATCCGGGGGCGGTTGCGGTTTCTACCAGTCGATATTTACGTCCGGGAGTAACTGTGAGCGTAGCTTTCCCGTGTTCGTCGGTGGTTATATTTTGTACTGGTTTAGCCGGGTTATCGGCTTCGTATAAATCGAATTTTACGTTCTCTAGGGGGGTATCTTTATCGGATACTTTGTTTAGAGAAATATCGATTGTCTGTACTTTCAGGTTCGGGAAATAAAACTCGTTATTCTCTAAGTACGCAAAGATTTTACCTCTCCCGCGCTCGACTCTACCATCAGATTTAACATTCAAGGATACGTTATTAGGATTCAGCTCATAACCCGCAGGAGCCTCAACCTCTTTCAACGTATAAGACCCCTGCTGCAAACCAGAAATCTCAACCCCGTCCTTACCAACGGTATACTCCCCAACCTTATTAGCCTCATCGACTCTACTACCCTTATACAAAGCAAACCTAGCGCCAGCAACCAGCTCACCATCGCCAGCAGAACAAACCTTTCTAGCAAACAAACAGTTCCTCACAAGCTTAGAATCCGTAACCCCCAACTTAAACAACCTAACCGTCACCGTAGGAGGCGCAGCTTTCTTATTAGGAACAAAAATCTTATTATCTACAAAAAACTGTGAACCATTATCCGTTTGATACTTAGCCTTACCATCAGCATCAACCTCAAACGTGTACCTAGCACCATTAGCCTCATACCCAGCCGGAGACCTAACCTCTAGCAAGCTATAAGTCTTACCCACCTGCAAACCAGGAATCTTCAAACCATCCTTGCCAACAGTAAAAGTCTTACCAACCTGATGCTCCGTATCAGCCCCAGTCCCCTCATACAAGGCAAACTCAGCACCATCTAAAAGCTCACCATTATCCGCAGAACAAGAACCCCACGAACAAACCGCTAAATCTTCAACCCCCAACTTAAACAACGAAACCTCAGGTTCCACAGCCTTCAAGTTCGGGAAATAAAACTCGTTATTCTCTAAGTACGCAAAGATTTTACCTCTCCCGCGCTCGACTCTACCATCAGACTTAACATTCAAGGATACGTTATTAGGATTCAGCTCATAACCCGCAGGAGCCTCAACCTCTTTCAACGTATAAGACCCCTGCTGCAAACCAGAAATCTCAACCCCGTCCTCACCAACGGTATACTCCCCAACCTTCTTAGCCTCATCGACGCTACTACCCTTATACAAAGCAAACCTAGCGCCAGCAACCAGCTCACCATCGCCAGCAGAACAAACCTTTCTAGCAAACAAACAGTTCCTCACAAGCTTAGGATCCGTAACCCCCAACTTAAACAACTTCAACTTCACCGTAGGAGCTACCGGGGCACGCCTGGGGGATGTACAAGCAGCGCCCGAGCATTGCGAGCGCACGCTATTCGCAGAGCCACTTTGAGCCGCGGAAGTTTCAGCAACTCTCTGATTGCGGGAGACTGCCAACGCCCCCCCTGACTTTTGGTTGCTGAAAACATCAGCAGGGTCTAGATCTGAATGGTAAAAGCTGTTAGCGGTAGAGAACTCTGCCGGTTTTAGCTGAGCAAACGCAAATATGGTGTTTTCGGAAACTGTTTTAGCGTCAAATTTGGGAGACTGGGAAGCGGAATTGTCTGCGGAAGCGAAAAACAAAGTGACCGCCAGCAGGGACGAGAACAGCAGCCCCAGAACCGAGGCTACCCCCAGGGTACGCCGATTAAAGGCGGGAGCTTTAACGGGTTCGCTGTAGGTATCGTCAGGGTTGCCGTGATTAGCACCGGAAAGCTGATTGGGTTGAGCTGTGCGGTCAGCAGCGTTTGAGTCAATGTTTTGACCGTTTATGTTACTTCCTGTACGTTTCACGGCTACCTCATCACATAATCGGAGGGAAAATTGGCGTCTTTTGTCTAATTATTCAATTTATTTAGCAACCAATTTAGCATTGCGGTTCTCTAATAAAAAGCCAGAATCAGAAAACGGGAGATTTGAGGGAAGAAACACAAGAACCCCTACAACCTGGTATTTTAGTTAAAATTTACTCATCCGTTTTTTTAAGGGGGGGGGGGGAGAACAAAATACAGCTTTTTCATCGTTATTTTTT
>NZ_RPZY01000037.1:0-11056 GCF_008661855.1 Varibaculum sp. | reverse complement strand
CGCTTGCGTCCGCGCGGGAGGAACACCCTAGGCTCTTTGTCCTTTTTGGCGACGTTTTACCCTCCCGGGGTAGTTGCGCCCTTCCGAGATGGGAATTGTGGCCGGTCTTGGGGCGGTTTGGTGGTATTGGGAGGGTGGTTTTGTCTAGGGAGGGTGGAATGGTTGAGGGATTTAATAAAACTGGTGGTGGGCTTTGGTGAAATCACCCTCCGGCGACAGAATCACCCTCCGGTGACAGAATCGCCCTCCGGGTACGGAATGACCCTCCGGGTTGGGTGGCGACGGCTGGTTATTGGTGATTTTGCCCGGATTGGGAGGGTGAAAACGTTGCACAGATTGGTTTGCCTGCTCGCCCCGAGCGCTTTTACCGCGGCAGCCCCGCTGCGTCAGTCGTGGAGGACCCTGCTGTCGCGCGGAAGGGAGGAAAAACCTAGTTTCCGCGCAGGACGTTACTAAAAACACCCTTGCGCGGCGGAAAATGAGTGCCGCGATACGACTGACGCAACCGCTTCGTAATCTCAACACGCGTACCCAAGCAAACCACTCCATCGTTCATGCCAACAATCTATTTTGCGCTCAAACTAAATGAGGCACCACACCGCCTTCGCGCACAATATACATAAGGTACGCCGACCTATTGACTCTGGACCAGATATTAGCCATAATTCTGCTAAGTCAAGAAGGGGAATGTCGATGCCTGCAATTACAATGGGTCTAGCGGAAGCGAAAAATAATTTTTCCCGGGTCACAGCCGAAGTGAACAGGACGGGGAAACCCCTCACAATTTTGAAGAATAACCGGCCGTGGGTAATTATCCAACCGGCACACGGCGCTACCGAAGTAGCCGACGTTGCAGTCGACTTCATGGATGAATATGCCGACGTATTTCAAGAACTGGCCAAATGAGCGGATTTGCGTTTTCGCGGCAGGATGTCCTCGCTATTCATGCTGCGGCGATCGCTCGGTTCGGCGGACTCGATGGAGTTCGCGATGAGGGAATTTTAAAGTCCGCGCTCGGACAGCCTTTCCAGACCTTTGGTGATGAACATTTGTACCCTGATCCAATTGAGAAGGCGTGCAGATATGCGTTCGGAATTATCTCCGGTCACCCATTTCTAGATGGAAACAAGAGAACTGGTGCCGCACTCTTAGGCACATATCTCAGAGTATCCGGTATAGATTTCAAACCCGATCATGCTTCATTTCTCGAGACTATTCTGGGCGTGGCGGATGGGTCGGTTGGATACGATGAGCTCGTACGCTGGGTAAGAAATGTAGTGGAGTGACCAAACCTCAGGTTTATCCAGGGGATCCTATTTAGTGCACGCAAGAGCTAATGCCCATTTGGGGGTGCGGATTGTTTTTTGGACAGTTTTATACTACCGGGTAATGTTTGGGGAACTGAGTGCCCCGGCACTAGATGGCATAGGTCATTCGCTGCTTAGGAAATTAATAATTGCAAGGTTATTTTTCGGGTTTTGCGTCCTCCTAGCAGGCTGGGATAAAGCCTAGCCCCGCGCGATACGGGCGCTACCCACCCGCAAGTGCTGAAGCTGTGAATGGGCTGGCACGGTAAAAGATGCGAGAGACCGGTTGCAATCACTAAACGAAACATCGGAAACACACCTATTTGTCTCAGTGAGATAATGCCTCTAGCCGAGCGAAGCAAGGCTCACTGGGCTCCCCCGAGCACTTTTACCGCGGCAGCCCCCCTTCAGGTGGGGGAGGATTCTGCTGATGCGTGGAGGGGAAGAGGAATACATGCGTCCTCGGGCAGTAAAAATCGGAAAAATAAGCACCGCGACACGCCCGGATGCGGGGACGTGGGGTCATTCACATGAGTGCAGCTTGAAAGGGTTCCAGGTGACGCGTTAGAGTTACTTACTGGCTCTAGTTGAAAGGTGCGCGGCGCGTACCCGCTCTCCTAGCGCCCGGTAGCAAGAACACAGGAATCGATTCGTGCCCGGTGAAACAGTTCGCCAGGGATCACGCAGATCACCTCCCTAAATTATTTTAGGGATTTTTGCGCTTGCAACCGGCAAAGCTCGCCCCTGCGGGCTTAGCGCAAGCAAGGGAGGAAATCCCCTGGCAGGCCCGGAATAAACACCGGGGAAACATCTACGGAAGAAGAAGAGGTAGACGGAATGGCGGGACAGAAAATCCGCATCCGGCTGAAGTCATATGACCACCAGGTCATCGACTCGTCCGCGAAGAAGATCGTGGAAACGGTCCAGCGCGCGGGCGCCACAGTGGTAGGCCCAGTACCTTTGCCGACCGAAAAGAACACGTTCACCGTGATTCGGTCGCCACACAAGTACAAGGACAGTCGCGAGCAGTTTGAAATGCGTACGCACAAACGGCTCATCGATATTGTCGACCCGACGCCTAAGGCAGTCGATTCGCTAATGCGTCTCGATCTGCCCGCTGACGTAAACATCGAGATCAAACTCTAAGGAAAGTAATTATGACCACGCAGACCCAGCCGGCTGCCGCAGTACCCACTCGGGCACTTCTCGGCCGCAAGCTAGGCATGACGCAGGTTTGGGACGAGGACGGAAAAGTCGTTCCCATCACCGTCGTGCAGGTCGACAAGAACGTGGTGACGCAGGTTCGCGACCAAGAAACCGATGGCTATACCGCCATTCAAATCGGTTTCGGTCAGATTGACCAGCGCAAAGTCACCAAACCCCTTGCCGGCCATTTCAATAAAGCAGGCGTCAGCCCCCGTCGTCACCTGGTAGAGGTGCGCACTGGCGGAGATGGCGAATTCACTCTTGGCCAGGAACTGGCTGCCGACATTTTTGAAGTCGGCCAGAAAGTGGATGTTACCGGAAAGACCAAAGGTAAAGGCTTTGCCGGGGTTATGAAACGACACGGCTTTGCCGGCGTTTCCGCCTCCCATGGCGCTCACCTTAACCACCGTAAACCTGGTTCTATCGGCGCTTGCGCCACCCCCGGACGCGTATTCAAAGGCCTACGTATGGCCGGACGCATGGGTGGAGACCGCCGAACCATCCAAAATCTTAAAGTTCAGGCAGTCGATGCCGAAAAAGGCATTGTCTTGGTTACCGGTGCTATTCCCGGTCCCAAGGGCGGCATCGTCCTGATTCGTAGTGCAGTGAAAGGTGCGTAACTATGACTAATCTTTCGCTAAACGTAACTGATCCCGCTGGTAAAGAAGTTGGCAGCGTTGATCTGCCCGCCAGCATTTTTGATCGGGATCCCAATATCGCTTTAATGCACCAGGTTGTTAACGCTCAGCTTGCGGCGGCTCGTCAGGGTACTCACTCCACGAAGACCCGTGGTCAGGTGCGTGGCGGCGGCAAGAAGCCGTGGCGTCAGAAAGGCACCGGTCGGGCTCGACAAGGCTCGATTCGCGCGCCGCAGTGGCGTGGTGGTGGGGTAGTACATGGCCCGCAACCGCGCGATTACTCCCAGCGCACCCCCAAGAAGATGAAGGCGGCGGCACTGGCTTGTGCCCTGTCTGATCGGGTACGCAAGGATCGTATGCATCTCGTGTCTCAGTTGGTAGCCGGGGATACCCCTTCCACCAAAGCGGGTCGCGAACACATCGAATCCCTGGTAGACCAGCGCTACGTTTTGGTAGTGCTGAGCCGTTCGGAAGAAGAACAGGTATTGTCAGTGCGTAACCTGCCGCAGGTGCATCTGCTCATGGTTGACCAGCTCAATACCTACGACGTACTCAACAATGAGGACGTTATCTTCACTGAGGCCGCGATTCGCCAGTTCATCGCCGATAAGACCGGACAGGAGGCGTAAAGCAATGGCACTCGAGGTTACTAAGAATCCGCGGGATATTATTTACCGCCCGATCGTCTCGGAAAAAGCCTATGGGTTGATGGATCTCGGAAAATATACTTTCGAGGTAGACCCGAAAGCTAACAAGACCGAGATTCGGATCGCCATCGAAAAAATCTTCGATGTAAAAGTAAAGACCGTAAACACGATTGCGCGCAAAGGTAAGCGGGTACGTACCCGCACCGGCTATGGCAAACGCAAAGATTGCAAACGAGCCATTGTTACCTTAGCCGAAGGCACAATCGATATTTTCAACGAAACGACTGCGTAAAGGGGTGAACAAGTAATGGGTATTCGTAAATACAAGCCGACTACTCCCGGTCGCCGTTTCGCATCGGTATCTGACTTCGCGGAAATTACCCGCGACCACCCGGAGAAGTCCCTGCTGCGTCCTATCCACAAAACTGGTGGACGTAACAATGACGGTCGCATCACTTCCCGTCGGCGTGGCGGGGGACATAAGCGCCGTTACCGCGTGATTGATTTCCGTCGTCACGACAAAGATGGGGTGCCCGCAAAGGTTGCCCACATCGAATATGATCCGAACCGCAGCGCCAATATCGCCCTCCTGCACTATGCAGATGGCGACAAGCGCTACATCATTGCCCCCAATAAACTGCATCAGGGTGACCAGATTGAACAGGGGCCGGCTGCTGATATTAAGCCTGGCAACTGTTTACCACTAACCAACATTCCGTTGGGTACCGTGATTCACGCAGTGGAGATGCGTCCTGGTGGGGGAGCCAAGATCGCTCGCAGCGCGGGAGTTTCCGTGCAGCTGGTGGCGAAAGAAGGCAAATATGCCCAGCTAAGGATGCCTTCCGGGGAAATCCGTAACGTAGAGGCTGCTTGCCGCGCCACCATCGGCGAGGTTGGTAACTCTGACCACGGCAATATCAACTGGGGTAAAGCCGGACGGATGCGCTGGAAGGGACAACGTCCCAAGGTACGTGGTGTGGTAATGAACCCGGTTGATCACCCGCACGGTGGCGGCGAAGGCCGTACCTCTGGTGGTCGTCACCCGGTTAGCCCCTGGGGTAAGCCCGAGGGTCGTACCCGCCGTCCGAATAAAGCCAGCGATCGCCTGATTGTGCGTCGTCGGCGGACCGGCAAGAAGCGTTAGGTAGGAGATAAATCATGGCACGTAGCCTAAAGAAGGGTCCTTTCGTCGACGACCATTTGATGAAAAAAGTCGACGCTCTGAATGACGCCAATAAAAAGTCGGTTATCAAGACCTGGTCACGCCGCTCTATGATTACCCCCGATTTTATTGGGCACACTATCGCGGTACACGACGGACGCAAGCACGTTCCGGTGTACATCACCGAAAACATGGTTGGTCACAAGTTGGGCGAATTTGCTCCTACTCGTACCTTCCGCGGACATGACAAGGACGACCGAAAGGCACGCCGCCGCTAGGCGCGCCGGAAGAGAAAGAAGGCAAAGATGGAAGGCATGGCGAAAGCGCGTTTCGTGCGCTCTACGCCGCAGAAGTCGCGTCGCGTCGTGAACATGATTCGCGGCAAGAACGCCCTTGAGGCCTACGACATCCTGCGTTTCGCTCCGCAAGCGGTCGCAACTGATGTTCGCAAGGTGCTTCGCAGCGCAATGTACAACGCCGCCGCTAAAGCAGATCGGTCTGGCGACAAAGAAACGTTTGCGGAACTGAAAGTTTCGCGGGCATACGTAGATGAAGGCCCCACGATGAAGCGATTCCGTCCGCGCGCTCAAGGGCGTGCAGGGCGAATCCTTAAACGGACCAGCCACATCACGATCGAGGTTTCTGACGGCAAACAGGAAGAGGAGAACGACTAATGGGACAAAAGGTTAGCCCTACCGGTTTTCGGCTAGGTATTACCACCGATCACCGTTCCCGCTGGTTCTCGGACTCCACTAAGCCGGGACAGCGTTACAGTGATTTCGTAGATGAAGATGTGCGCATTCGTAAGGTCATGGAAAAGAGCCTGGAGCGCGCCGGGATTTCGCAGATCGATATTGAACGTACCCGCGATCGGGTACGGGTTGATTTGCACACCGCTCGCCCCGGTATCGTTATTGGCCGGCGCGGCGCAGAAGCAGATCGGCTGCGTGGCGATTTGGAGAAGCTCACCGGTAAGCAGGTGCAGCTGAACATCCTCGAAGTTAAGAATCCTGAGATTGATGCGCAGCTAGTGGCACAAGGAATCGCGGAACAGCTCGCCGCGCGCGTATCGTTTAGGCGCGCAATGCGTAAAGGTATGCAGTCGGCGCTGCGTGGAGGAGCCCTCGGGATCCGAGTGCAGTGCTCGGGTCGTCTGGGCGGGGCGGAAATGTCTCGTTCAGAGTTTTACCGCGAAGGTCGGGTGCCGTTGCATACGCTGCGTGCCCTGATCGATTACGGCTTCTATGAAGCTCACACCACTTTCGGACGCATTGGCGTTAAAGTATGGATTTATAAGGGCGACTTGACCGAGACGGAGTTCACCCGCAAGCAGGCTGAATCCTCAGGGCGTTCCGGACGCGGTTCCCGCAGAGGACGCGCTGGTCGTGATGGCTCTCGTTCCGGTCGGCGTTCGGCACGCACAGAGGGTCGCCAAGAAGGCGCTCCCCAAACGGAAAAAGCCGAGAATGTAAGCTCGGAGGATAAAACCGCCGAGAAGGCAGTAAAAGACGATCAGGCTTTAGCCGCTAATAACGCTGTAGCTGAAGAGGCTGTGAAGCCCCAAGAAAACGGAACGGAGGAGTAACGTGTTAATTCCTCGTAGGACTAAATGGCGCAAACAGCATCGCCCTACTCGAAAAGGTGTGGCTAAGCGCGGTACTGAACTAGCATTCGGTGAATACGGGATTCAGGCCCTAGATCACGCCTACATTACAAACCGGCAGATCGAGGCCGCTCGTATCGCTATGACCCGCTATATTAAGCGTGGCGGTAAAGTGTGGATTAACATTTTCCCTGACCGCCCGCTGACGAAGAAACCGGCTGAAACTCGTATGGGTTCCGGTAAGGGTTCTCCCGAATGGTGGGTAGCTCCGGTTAAGCCCGGTCGCATTATGTTCGAACTAGCGGGTGTTTCTGAAGATGTAGCTCGTCAGGCAATGAGTCGTGCGCAGCACAAGTTGCCGATTAAGACCCGTTTCATTACCCGTGAAGGCGGTGATCAGTAATGGCAAAGGGCTTGAAAATGTCCGATTTGGATATGCTGGATGAAGAACAGCTGTCCAAGAAACTAGATGAAGCTAAGACTGAGCTGTTTAATCTGCGTTTTCAGCTGGCCACTGGTGCTGGTGAAGATCGCGGACAGATTGGGCAGCTACGTCGCGATATTGCCCGCATTTACACTATCGCTAGAGAGCGGGAGCTCGGTATTCGTACCGCTCCGCAGGCTGAGGAGTAGGATTTATGAGCGAAGAAACTGAGAAAACTGCTGTTGTAGAGCGTAATCACCGCAAGGTGCTGCAGGGCTACGTCGTGTCCGACAAAATGGACAAGACGGTTGTCGTGCAGGTAGAAGATCGCGTTAAGCACCGCTTATACGGCAAGGTGATTAACCGTCGTAAGCGCTACAAGGTACATGACGAAAACAACGAATGCGGCATCGGTGACTTGGTACGGATTATGGAGACTCGTCCTTTATCCAAGACTAAGCGCTGGCGGGTCAGCGAAATCATCGAGAAAGCTAAGTAGCTTTTTGCGTGCAGGTAATCGAGTTTGTTGCTTTAAAACGCGCTGATGAAAACCAGATTGGTTAGATGGTCTGCGTTTATAGGGGCTAATTAGCTCGATTTCCTTTAGCCGTAATAACTGGGGAGTTTCGTGGATGTTATCCACGAAACTCCCCTTTTTTATCCCCACAGTTACTAAGAATGTTTGTATGTTAGGTCAAATGCTAGATAAGGAGAATACTTTTTGCTAGATTTAGGGGGTGCGGAACTAATCGCTGAGTGACATTAGTCCTCGCCCCTAAAAACAGCCAATGGAGGCTGAGTAAGGAGTATTTATGTCAAATGACAAAGAAATCGGGGTAGGGGTAATATCCCTAGGATGGATGGGGCGTCTACATACGCGTTCCTATAAAGCCATGTCGGAACTATTTCCCGAACTGGGCGCGAAGGTGCGTCTAGTCGTAGCCTGTGACCCGATAGAAGAAACCCAAAGATTAGCGGTAGAAGTCCTAGGTTTTGAGAAAGCAGTCGCAGATTACCAGGAAGTCCTCTCTGACCCAGACGTCGACGTAGTATCTATTTGTTCACCCAATTTCCTGCATTGCGAAATTGCAGTAGCTGCCGCTAAAGCCGGAAAACCATTTTGGATAGAGAAACCAATGGGTGTAAACGCTACCGAATCTCGTGAAATTGCGCAGACAGCCGCACAGGCAGGGTTAAATACCGCGGTTGGTTTCAACTATCGCCACACTCCCGCAATTGAACAGGCGCGCCAACTCATAGCCGAAGGTAAACTAGGACGGATTACCAACGTTCGCTGCTGGTTAATAGCCGACTATGCCTCCAGTCCTCTCGGTCCGTACACCTGGCGTTACGACCGAGAAAAAGCCGGTGCTGGGGTAGTTGGTGACCTAATGAGTCACGGAGCTGACCTGGTGCAATACATATTACGAGACCGCATCAGCGCAGTTTCAGCTCTGAGTGACACCTTCATCAAAGAACGTCCTATTCCCACCAAAGCCGGGGTGGGTCACAGCGGCTGGGAAGTTTCAGACGAAAAGAAAGAAGTTGGAAACGAAGACTATGTCGCCATGATGGTGCGCTTTGACTCTGGCGTAGTTGGCACCTTGGAATCTTCCCGGGTAAGCGTAGGCCCGAGAGCCGAATATGTGGTCGAAGTATATGGTACCAAAGGCTCAGTTAGGTGGAATTTTGAGCACCTCAATGACCTAGAAGTATGTATTGGGCAAGACAATGGCGATATACACGGCTATGTCCGTTCCATGGCAAACCCACATTATCCACACTTCTCGCGGTTCCAACCCGGTGCCGGAACCTCAATGGGCTTTGATGATATGAAAGCTGTCGAATGTTACCAGTTCCTTTCAGGAGTTCTAACTGGTAAACAGATAGCGCCTTCGGTAGCAGATGGCTGGTCAGCAGCAGAAATTGACCAGGCAACCGTCGCCTCAGCGGCAGACGGTCAATGGCATGAAGTAGCCAAAGTAAGCGGCGCTACCACCTTTGATAAATAACCCTTTTCAAACCGCAACCAGAAAGTTAAATCCGTGAAAGAAACTCAAAGAAAAACTCCTCTAAATGAGTTGAGTAAAGAAAAACTTGATGAAATGTTGCAAGAAACGCCGCCCTCCGGCAAACGGCGGGGCATTCTTGCCATTGCCGGGGTTGCTACCCTCGGGTCACTGCTATTCGGCTACGACACCGGAGTGATTTCCGGGGCGCTACCCTATATGTATATGCCACACGGAGCCGGTGGTATGGGTATTACCCCCGCTCAAGAGGGCGCGATTGGGGGAATCTTGACCTTGGGTGCGGCTTTTGGCGCACTATTTGGAGGGCGACTTTCCGACCGGTATGGTCGCCGACACAATATCATTTTGCTAGCGATACTGTTTATTGTGGGTGCAATCGGGAATACATTCGCCCCCAATATCTGGGTAATGTATCCGTTCCGGCTAATCCTGGGGTTAGCAGTAGGGGGAGCCTCCGCTACCGTACCGGTTTTCTTGGCAGAAACAGCTCCAAAGAGAATCCGTGGCACTATCGTGGCCGTAGATCAGCTGATGATTGTGACCGGGCAGCTACTTGCCTTCTCGATGAACGCGATTATTAACTCTGTGCATGGTGGCCCGCAAATCACCGTAAAATCTGATCCCGCTGGAGTAGTCACCGCCGGTGAATACTCTTGGGATGTTCTGAATGATATGGTTGCTAAACATTTAGGCAGCTCCGATACCCAAGCCATCCATGAATTCATCTCCAATATGGCTATTTCTAGCGGTAACGGTTCCGCTTGGCGCTGGATGATAGTGCTGTGCTCCGTTCCAGCAATCGCATTATGGCTGGGAATGCATTTTATGCCGGAATCTTCCCGCTGGTACGTGTTACAACAGGAAGTATATGCCGCTATCGGTTCACTAAAACGAGTACGCGACCCGCAGAAAGACGGGGACATTAGTGAAGAAATGTACGAGATGGTGAGGGCACGTCAAAGCCAGGCTAACGGACCTAAGGGTACATTCCGTCATGTTATGAACACGCCCTGGCTGCGAAAACTGTTGTTTGTTGGCATATTCTTGGCAATCGTAAACCAGACGACCGGCGTAAATACTGTTATGTATTACGCACCTAAAGTGCTAAATATCGCCGGAATGGGGACTTCTGCGGCGATTACCGCACAGGTAGCAAACGGGGTTATGAGCGTAGTAGGCTCTGTATTCGGATTGTTCCTGATTACCAAGTTCCGGCGGCGCACGATTTTAATCTGGGACGTGACCCTAGTGGGTATCATCTTGCTGGGAATCGCGTTTATATTCCACTTTATGATTGCACCTCATGCGTCTGTAGCAGAAGTGCCGACCTGGGCGGGATACTTAGTGTTAGCCATGATGGCTGTATTTATGCTGGTTGTGCAGTCCTCTAATGGTACCGTGGTTTGGACAATGCTTGGGGAAATGTTCCCGGCAAATGTTCGTGGCATTATGAACGGAACTGCCATCTTCTGTATGTGGATTATGAACGCCGTCATTACCTGGACATTCCCCCCGATGATTGCTGCATTTGGCGGAGGACTCACCTATGCGCTTTACGGGGTGTTAAACCTGGTTATTGCGGTGGTGCTATTCAAGATAATGCCGGAAACTTCCGGGCGTTCCCTTGATGAGATTGAAACCTATATGGAGCGTATCTACAGTAAATAGGCTAGAAATATAAGTTTAAAGCGGTAAATCTGCGGCTTATTATTTGTTGCTGAATGCGTGATGCGGGGGCGAGCTAGCTCGCCCCCGCATTTCTTGTAGCTTGCTGTCTGTTGGGCCTGGGGGCGGGGTTGGTTGTTTCCTGTGTCGGGGCTGGCTTGGTAAAAGCACTCCGGGATTCTGTTACCTGCTTTGTTGGGGTGTTGCGGGGAGGCGGTTTTTGCCTCGCGCCTCTTGCGTACCTGGAAATTGTGGGTGCGGGGGAAAGTTTGTCCTCCTGCCCAAGAATTTGGAAAACGTGGCGACGTTTTCCAAATTCTTATGCCCACCGCACCTACTCGGATCAAACTTTCCCCCGCCCTTCTGTCATTACT
>NZ_RPZY01000004.1:0-44650 GCF_008661855.1 Varibaculum sp. | reverse complement strand
TATATAGAAAATGCAGCCATAATCATAGTTTTTATGGTAATAAAACTTATGTATCGTCGCTTTGCTACCAATTTCTTTCAAGGGGATGATTTCTTCGGAATTAGTGTCGTAAAGCTTTTCTTTGACTATGATTCCATCTCTAATCGTTGGTATATTCAATCCCGATTCGGGAAAACGCGTTCATTTTATTGTGCGTTCTTCGTAGGATCTGTGCTGTGTACCTTGGGTATCATTGTCGCGATTAAAGCCTATCCCGAACTGCCTGCCTTTGGAGCAATTTGTTTCCCCCTATTTGGAACCATAGTGTTGGGGGAACTTTATTATGCCTTACATGGTTTAACCGATGATGAAGTTAAGGATTCTCTCTACGGGGAATCGGAAGAAAACAGACACGTTTCTAACTATTCTGCCCTACGGGCAATCTATCGCAAGCTTTTTCCCGAGCGGATTCTCGATGATGGTATTGAGCTGAGTAGCCCCGTAACTTCTGAGAGTTTTAATGCCATTTATAAATTAAGAAAATCTGATGATGAAACTGAACGAACCTACGGGGAGTATTTTGATCGTCTCAAGAAACAAGGCATTGACATAGATGAAAACCTCATGTTAGCGGGTTTGAATCTTCTGAAAGGAAAAAGCTGCCTCTTTTGTACGCCTTTTTATCATGATTTAACTTCCTACGTTTCTTTTTCATGCTACGTGCGCTTATTAGAAGGCGGAAAATGTCTGATAATTGTGGGGCGCGATGCTAATGCCAGCGATATTGCTAACTGGATTAACCAAGGTTTAGAGGATATATCTGGAATCCCGAATCTATGGTCAGTGGGGGTAATCGGAGAGATACCCGTGGATAATCTTGACGTAGGGGTATTACGGGCGGCTGATTTACACCGCTACCAAGTGCTGGCAGCCCATAATGAGTTTTTATCAAGGGTAGAAATAGTCTTATTAAGCGAACCTTCTAAGATAGTTGCTACTTCCCAACTGGGCTTAGGGGTGCTTGCTGCGCAAGTGTCTCAGAAACATACTCCAGTATTTGCGGCTTTTGACCGTAATGCTGATGGCTTGGTTGATACCCTCTCTCATGTTCTTAAAACCAATTTCACCTCGGTTATAGCCACTCAACCTAATCGAGGTAGCAGTTCAGATGTGGTTTGGGCTGGGCAAGGGGAACGCTTGATTCCGCGAATTATCCCGGGTGTGGTGCGCGATCTGGGTATGGGTACGGAACTTGCTGCCGTTGCGATGAAATATAACGTTGAAAAAATTGGTTGGGTAGGTGGGCAAAACTACCCGGTACTAGATATGAGTTGGATTGCCGGGCAGTATGCAGAACCGATAACGAGCTATGCAGAAATGCCTCATTCCCAGCAGGCTTTTCAAGATTCCTTTTTGCCGCTTCCTAACCCTCCAGCGCTCAAGCAAAAAAAGCACTCCTTCTTGATAGTAGAAGATGAAATAGCAAATGTGCATGAGTCATTACGCTTATATGGTTCACGTAGTACGTTTAACGGATTTGTAAACCTAATCAGTCAAGACTATTTACTGCGCGACTATATGGCTGATAACCGTAGGATGTTCCACGCAGATCGCAAGGCAATTCCGACAATAGTTTCAGACTATTCGCGTTCTACCCGTAGTACAGTGTTACGTCTTTTACTGGAGTTGGTTACTTTTTCAGTTCCTCTCGAGTCGATTGTAAAAGATTTAGAGTTATCCGGATGTATCGAAAAGAATCTTTCCTTAAAGCTAAATACTGAGAAAACTAAAGAGGACGATAGCGGTTTTGATGATATTGGTGAGCCTTTAGCGATTACTCGCTTACGGGAAATGATGTCCCGCTATTTCCAAGTAGCCGAAGATAGCATCATATTTGAGGTCACAAAAACTCCTAAGGAGGAAGCAGGAAAATTTCTTCTTTCCTACCGGCTTGCCGATATCACTGTTTTCTCTCACGTCCTTAACGGTTTACATACTTCTTATTTCGTGGTTGAGGATGAACGGTGCGAACAGAACTATATTTCCGCCTGTTTAAGTGGGCATGTAGCTCAGTGTGTTTTACCTGGTCAGTTCCTTACTTATGGGGGTAAGTATTATCAGGTGCAAGCCATTGAGGTGGGTAATGCCAGACAGGTGGTGTTAAGGCGGGCAGCCGATCATGTGGAGGGCAGACCCGCCTACCGTCCGCTGCTAGACTTTACGATTTCTAATATTCGTCCTCAAGGGGCAAGCTATTCCCATCTCAGTGGCAGTCCTTTAAGGATTCAGCGGATGATAGTGGAGGTTAAAGCACTTACTAAAGGATATTTGGACTTGCCGAGCCGCTCAGATTTAACGCATATGCGCAGAGTGGATTTGCCCGATTTACCTACGCGTTCTTATGTGGATAAACAAGTTTTATGCCTTAAATGTCCGGGGGTTGATCCTAAAGTTAGAGCTAGTCTAGCGGTGTTACTAAATGAGCTTTTTGTTAGTATTTTCCCTGATTCTCACCAGTTTTTATGGGCGAGCACTGCCTATCCAGGTGACGAATTCGAGGGATTGTTGCCAGAGTTTACTCTTGCCCAGGCTTGGGCAGCTAGCTCGGTAGAGAACCCCTCTGAAAAGGAAAAAGAAACCGAAGAGGGGATTAGGTCTATATCTGAAGGAATCTACATTATCGAAGATAGTGATATTGATTTAGGTTTGCTGGAGGCTTTTGAACGTAACTGGGAGCGGTTCTTCAATATCCTTTCTGATTATCTATTGTGGCTAACTACTCCGGTTGAATCGGAAGGTACTGAAGTTAAACCTGAAGATGTAACCATTAGCTTCCCTGGTGAAAGCATGGAAGAAGTGCAGGCTCGACAAAAGCGCAAAGAGAAGGAATCACAAAGGGCGCTCGATAAAGAATTGCCATTCTGGAGGCGATTTAAAGAGTTTATTAAATACCTGTTGCGACGCAAACATATTAAGCTACCTACAGATCCGATTGAGGGGAAAGATAAACCGACCAAACTCACTTTGGGGCAGCGAATTAAACTATGGTTTAAGCGTTTATTTGGTAGAGGAAAGACCGGAGCGGACAACTCCCAAAATCCACTTTCCCCTGATTTTACTGAGGGCGATTATAGCGCGGTAGAGCCGGAAAATCTGCGTGAACCAGCAGATGAAGCGATAACGCCAGAGGGAGATTCTGTGGATACCGGTGACCGAGCTGAGGAGCTAGCAGAAGATGAGGCGGCAACGATTGGGACTAGCCCCGGCGCTGAGGAAACTTCCGTCAAGGAGGGCAAGCCTAAGGTAAAACTCGTTCCCGATATGGAACCGGTGGTGATAAAGGTGGATGGCAAAACTAATAAAGCAGAGGTAGTGACCTCTGATTTAGAAAAACCTGATTCGTCCTCCGGTAAGGATAGTGAAGATTCTAGTGAACAGGTCGCTGAGGTATCGCCGGTAACCGAGGGGGAGAGCTCTGATGATGATGATGATAGCACTGCTGGTAGTAAAGGTGGGGAGGTAGAAACAGATGCGTAGCAGCTATTTAGACTATTCCGGTTCGCTCGCGGGACAGACCATAGATATTTCTGGTGTCGCGGATTTTCTGGGTTTAGCTGGTTTTAACGACTCTCCTTTTACTAGAACCAGATTGGGCGATCCGGTTAATGCCCCAAATATACAAATCGGGGAAGAGGGAACGAATTACTGTGATTTTTGTATGACTCCTTTAATGGGGGGAGATTTTGAGCGCCTGGCTGATGGTCGAGAGAGATGTATGCGCTGCTCCGAAACCGCCATCTCTACTCGCGACCAATTCGTCGCCCTATTCATGCGGGCTAAGAAACAGATGGAGTTGGTTTTCGAGATAGATATTGCAGTAGCTATGCAGGTCTCTATGGTTAATGCTCGGGAGATTGCCAAGGGCAGTGGGGAAACTTTTGAAGCAACTCCTGGGTTTGATGGTCGGACATTAGGATATGCGGTAAAGTCGTCTGCCGGATATTCGCTTCATGTTGAAAATGGGGCTCCTGCTTTGGCCTTGCTGGGTACTACTATTCATGAACTGACCCATATTTGGCAGTACATAAACTGGGATCGTGCCTCTATAGAGAGAGTCTACGGAAAAGATAAAACCTTGTGCGTTTATGAGGGGATGGCTACTTGGGCGCAGATTCAATATCTCTATTCCACTCATGCCACAGCTTATGCGCAACGCGAGGAGGCTTACACCGAAAAGCGGAGTGACGAATATGGTGTTGGTTTTCGGGCTTTTCGGGAAAAGTATTCTATGTGCCGTGATGGGGTTCTTAGGGGGAAGACTCCTTTTAAGCTAACCTGGCCGCTCTAAAATAGTTGGCAAAGAATCTGCTGGTGCTGAGCCTTTTAGTTATTAACTTGGTATTGCTGCCTATGGTGTCAGAGCAGTAGCTATTAACACCTGGGACACTAAACCTGCACGAGTACGGGCAGTCCGTAGTTCGGACATTACCTAGCTATTTTTGTAAGTAAGGTAAAGCTAAGGTTAATGTTTTGTTGTCTCTAAGAGGAGGCTGCAGCCCAAATTCCCGTGCTGCCCACCCCACCACCAGCAACGGTGGCATGAACGAAAGGAATTACAATAATGAAAATCAATAAAATGATTAGAGCGAGCCTACTTGGTCTCTGTTTGAGCTTGTCCTACCCCTGTATCGCTCATGCGTCATCATCTGATACTACATCAAACTTGATAGGGAAAAGCGAAAAGTCCTCATTAATGTTTGAGCTAGTAAACAAGACGCCTGGTACTAACTATAGTGACATGAAGCGTGCTATTGAAACTGTTACCTATCAACGTTTCTGAGTTTAAAAATGAAAAGCAGAATATGTCTAAGGGTGGCTATGGCGCTTATGGTATTATCCCTTGCAACCCCGCTTTTGAGCGCCTGTTCTAAAAATAGTTCAGATACCCAGGTTGATTTAGATAGTTACCAATGGGCTATTTTCACGAGTACCTATCGAAACACGGGAATATTACCCAGCCCTAGCAGTGGATACGCAATCTTTGTTCGCGACGATGGTAGTTACGATTTAGTTTCGCATTCGGGAATGGATTCAGGAGAGATTTCCTGGACGCAACAGGGTGTTCATTATGCTGATACTAACGGTGAGCACTGGATTACGAAACAGGGAACTACCTCAGTTAAGGGCAACCGGATTGACCTGATGGATGGTCTGGTGACGCTCAGTGACGGTTTGACGCGCGTTGGAGTCTACAATGGAGGGAGGTGGGGCAAAAAATATCATGAAGAGGTTGTGGTATCCCGACCGGGTTCTAGCGTCCATCACAAGTTAGAAACAGTCGGTTTCTATCCAATGATTTCAGCCTGTGGTGATAATGTATATACCGCCTATTCCAAGGCATCGGAAGTCAGTAATGGGCGTTTCATATTCGATCAGATTGTTGATAAAGGAGCAGTGAAACATCGGAATTTGAATACCCAAAGTATGCCTTCTTCCGAATTCTCTTTTTACGCTAATGACGCTCCCTGTGCTCAAAATCGAATCTATTTTATAGGATCGTTTACTATTTATGATGGGGCAAAGCCAACAGGAGATACCAAGCTAGCACCTCATATGGGTCGGTGCCCAGGGGGCGGAGAGGACGAATGTGCTCTTGCACTCGTGGTTGCTGACGCAAACACAGGGCGACTTAATTGGCTACCTGTCGTTAATGAAAATGGTTCCTCTGAAAAGTTTTCGTCCGAGAGTGCCTCTGAAGTCGGACTTGATGCGCACTCGCTGAACGAAAAGGGAAAACTAATATGGATTAGCGGTTACGGCGTTCTTTATGAAACCAATGTGGAAAATGGGAAAACCACGGTTCTTAACGACGCATTACGCAAGGAAAAACAAAGTGAGGACTCCAAGTTTATCTATCACTTTTCCTCCGATAAAAACACCGTTACCGTACTGGTCGAAGATAGCCGTGATTCCTTCGCTGCGCCCCGTATTGTAGTTTTTGATAAAAGTTCAGGAAAAATTATCAAGAATGTCCAGATTAAAGGGTTGAAAGGGAAAATATCGGATTCGCAAGTGATAAGAGATATAGCCAGTAATCCCCAATAATAAACTTGCTATCGGTTGCTTAAATAGCTTAAGCAACCGATAGCGACTATTAAATACTGCTAAAAGCCATATTTTTAAGGTATCTTAGCGGCTAGTGTGAAAGATTTACCGAGAGTTCATACTGATCTCCTCGATAAAGTCCATCGGTAATCTCTATCGGGTTATTTTTCATGTCACAACCCAGTATTTGCAGTTGGAAACAGCAAATATCCGATTTGATTTCTAAGGCGGCTCTTTCTGCGGCATCAGCATGACGGGTACGGACACTTAAAGACCTTAAGGAAGGTTTATTCTGGTACTGCTTATCTAAAATATCGTAAAGAGATTGTTCTAGATTATTACCCAGCAGTCCAGGGTAAAGGTGAGCAGGAAGAATTACTTGTTCGATGCCCACCGGAATGTTATCTCCTAGGCGAATGCGTTTAATGCAGTAAACAAAGGTTTCGGAGTCTATTTGCAGTTTTTCGCTTTCAGATTCACTTGGAGGACGCATCGCTGCTTCCAGCAGCTTAGATCCGGGAACTCTGCCTTGAGAGCGCATACATTCGCTAAAGGATTGGGAGGTAGCGCTCTTTAATACTCGCGGTTCCGTAACGAAAGTACCGCTGCCTCGAACAGAGCGTAGCCGTCCTCCCTTTTGTAGAAACTGTAAAGCTTGCCGTACGGTCATGGCGCTGACCTGGAATTGTGTTGCTAGCTCCCGTTCAGTGGGGAGACGGTCTCCCGGCTGCGCCTGGTCGATTAAATCGGAGAGTTTTTCGATGATAATCTCGTATTTTTTCATTTCTTTAGGTGAGGGGTAAGGGAATTTAATTGTGTCTCTTCGAGCCGGGACGCCGGGTAAGCGAGCGCCGACTCAAGCTAAAGCATTGACTAGCTCTCTTCGTAGGCTAACTCTTAAAACAGATTTTTGTGGCATTTTAATGAATATGGCAGATAACTGAGATACCTAGATTGCACTCAGCAAGTTGCAATCAACATTATTGCTCTAGAGTTATTGATTAAACCTAGTGTTATGCTAGGCTGGTTTGGTCGCTGAGATTCAATGAGATGTACGGCAGTGATGGAGCTAGCCGATTTCGTTTAAATCCAGGGACATTACTTGAGGGGATAGTAAAATCTAAAAGAGGAGAAAACCATGAGTGCGTCCTATAAACCAATCGCACCAGCGAATAAGGTAACAAGTAAACGAGTAATTTGGGCAACTTTCGTGATTGCTCTCGGAGGGTTACTTTTCGGTTATGACAGCGGAGTCATCTCTGGCGCTCTACCCTCAATGACAAAAGATTTTGACCTGGACGCTATTCATTCAGGAATGGTGGTTAGCTCCCTGGTAGTAGGGGCAGCCATTGGGGCCCTCAGTGCCGGGAGAATATCTGATCGATTCGGCAGACGACCGGTATTAATTGCGGCATCAGCAATCTTCGTATTGGGGGCAATTATTGCGGCTTTTGCCCCCAATGTACCGATAATGATTGTGGCGCGGGTGATTCTCGGATTAGGGGTTGGTACTGCTTCCAATATCGTTCCGGTGTTTATCTCGGAACTAGCTCCCGCCCATATTCGCGGACGCTTAGTAGCCCTAAACCAGCTGATGATTGTCACCGGAATTATGCTGGCCTATATAGCGAACTATGCACTACACGGCGTAAGTCATGATTGGCGCTGGATGTTCGGGATTTCGATAGCTCCGGCGCTGCTATTTGGGATCGGTATCATCACTCTTTCGGAGTCGCCGCGTTGGCTGGCATTAGATGGGCAGCTCGATAAGGCGCGGCAGGTTCTGCAAAGCGTTCGGGAAAGTCAAAATGTAGAGGACGAGCTAAGCGAAATTAAGGCTTCGATTGGTGGGGAACAAGGAAACGTAGGTTTTCGCGCCTTGGGGGAGCGCCGCTTGCGCCGAGTATTAATCGCCGGAATCGGCCTGCAGATTCTAGGACAACTAACCGGCGTGAACGCGGTGGTATTCTATGCCCCCACTATTTTTAAAGGAGCAGGTCTAGGCGATAGTAGCGCAATTCTAGCTACCGTAGGTATGGGGGCAATCAATATTGTTGCCACCTTTATCGGTATGGCGTTAGTAGACAAGATTGGGCGTACCCGGCTACTGGCCAGTGGCTCTTTCCTAATGACCATCTTCCTAGCTGGGTTGGCGATTGATTTAGCTATAGGCGGTCAGGGAACTACCAGTGCAATTATTGGTTTAATTTGCGTATTTGGATATATCGCGGCAGTTGCCTCCACCTTAAATGTGGTAGTGTTCATTATCGCTTCCGAGCTTTACCCCCTGAGCGTTCGCGGTACCGCCATGAGCTTAACTATCGGCGTGAACTGGACCATGAGCTTTATTGTCTCCCTTACTTTCCTTAGCCTATTTGAAACCTTCGGTGGTCCGGGAACTTTCGGGGTTTATGCGCTAACCTCCGCTGTACTGGGGATTTTCGCGTTGAAAGTTATCCCGGAAACCAAAGGAAAAACCCTAGAAGAAATTGAACGCGACTACGCCAGCTAACGCGCAAAAAGTTAAGGTAATTACTATGGAAAAGACAATTCCGGAAGGTCAGATGCTGGCCTATACCATGGCGGGATCTGCAGATAGTTCACTGATTATCGCTACCCACGGGGTTACCGATAATGCGTCCTCGTTAGCTAGCCTGCAAAAATACTGGTCAAACGATTACCGCGTAGCCTGTGTAGACGCGCGCGGGCATGGGCTGTCTCCTCGTTTTAGCCGCGAAGCCCTGCTTGACCCGCTAGCTACCGAAGTCGCCGATATGATATGCACGATTGAGCACCTTAATGCTGGCGAGCCCGCTATACTAATCGGGCACTCAATGGGGGCAGCGGTGATGAGCGCGGTAGCGTTCTGGCGACCAGATTTAGTTAAAGCCTTGATTTTGGAAGAACCTGCCTGGCTAACCCCACAGCAGGCTACCCAATACAAAGAAGGCGCAGCGGAGCTGGTGAAACGAATTAAATGGATGCGAGCCGAAATGGTCGCGGCATTAGCAGAAAACCGCAAAGACTATTCCAGCTGGTCGCTCGCGGAAGCCTCTGGCTGGTTACAGGGGAAACTGCAAGTCGATTTAGATTTTGTTGCCCTCGGCGAAGTTAGCCCGCGGCAGTCATGGGAGCAGATTGCCTGCTCACTCAATATGCCGACCTTGCTCATTACCTCCGATGGTGAGGACGTGTTGATAGGACCGCAACGGCTAAAAGAAATCGAAAACCTGGGCAACCATAACTTAAAGACGGTGATTCTTCCGGGAACCCGTCACTGCGTACGCCGTGAAAAAGAAGCCGAGTTCTATGCGCTTTGTGACGATTTATTGGCTAGTCTAGATTATTAGAGTTTCAATGGAGAAGAGAATAATGGATAGCAAGATACTTTTAGATTCCGAGATAGCCGCGGTTCTTGACACAGTTCCACCCCAAATGGCCTGGGATCCGCCGGCAATGCGGGCAGCGGGCGAAAAAATGCTCAGTGGCGAGATTGCGCTACCTGCCGGTATCACCCGGGAAATAGTGCAGGTGGAAAGCAAAGATGGTTACCAGGTTGAACTGCGAGTATTCCGCCCAGATAATCGCGAACCGCAAGGGGTTATCTACAGTATTCATGGTGGGGGAATGATTGCGGGGCAAGCTCGCTATGATGATGGCTGGAACGGACAGCTAGTGGCAGAAACTGGTCAGTGTGTTGTTAGCCCCAACTATCGCCTCGCCCCCGAGAATCCCTATCCTTTGCCATTACAGGACTGTGTGGCGGGCTGGCAATGGGTGAAAACAGAGTTTCCGGCGCTCCCGAGCGTAATTTATGGCGATAGCGCCGGAGGTAATCTGGCGGCAGCAGTAACCTTATTCAGTCGCGACCAAGGAATAGCACTTGCTGACCGAGTGTTTCTAATTGAGCCAGTTTTAGATGATCGGCTGGAAACAGTCTCTATGCAAGGCGGACAAGACACCCCGGTATGGGATTTGCCTAACGCTAAAGCCAGTTGGAAAGCCTATCTAGGCGAGGGAAAAGCTGATATTTATGCGGCTCCCGGCAGAGCCAGTGACTTATCGGGGTGGCCGGAAACTTTCCTGGTAGCCAACCAATGCGATCCCTTGCGAGATGAAGATATTAGATTTGCGCAGACCTTAACGGAAAGTAACGTTCCGGTGCGCCTAACGCTGCTTCCAGGCACCTGCCATGGCGTATTAGGTCTGCAAGGTCCGGCGATTGCTGACCAGGCACGCGAACTGGTGATTAACGCGCTAAACTCAGCGGGGATTTAGCCCTAACGACATTTCCTGCTTATTCGGATTGCTTAATCCTAGCCACCCTGAAAGGTCAGCTAGTTTTTCAACCAAGGATTCGTTTCTGAGTGTTTCCTTTTGTTAAACTGGGAGCACTCTTGAAACCAAGAGTGTACGTCCTCGACAGTAAAGACGCTGTCTTTGTACCAGCAGCCAGAAAGACACAAAGAAGTGAAGAAAGATTTAAGCTCGCCCTCTTGATAGGGCGTGCCTGAGAGTCTTTGAAACTAGCTTTGATTCTGGGGAATGGAATCGCTGTAAACAGCACTGACAGAGAGCGTAGCGGTAAAAGATAACCGGTGCTTTAGGGGAGAAACTTCCCCTAATGTACCTCCTTAAATAGGTTTGATTGGGCAGTAATAGCGCGATTGCGGGATTGCGAAACAGGAAGGTGTAGGAAATGTTTAACCGGTCTAAAAAGGTATTTTGCCTTTTAGGGGCAGGCGCTCTGGCACTAGCGGCATTATTACCAGCCGGCATCGGGACAGCCGAGGCTGCAGCGCCAGCTAATCAAGCATTAGCAGCCAATGGCGCGAGCGTTAGTGCTTCCGGTAATGAAGTTGCTGATAAATGGCAGGCGCAGGCCGCTATTGATGGTAACGACAGCGGTGATTCTCGCTGGTCATCCAATCACAGTGACCAGGCTTGGATTGCGGTACATCTAAAAGAAGCCATTAAAATTGACCACGTAACTATTAAATGGGAAGCCGCCTGTGCCGCCTCCTATCATTTAGAGGTTTCAACTGACGGAACCACTTGGGAAAAAGCCAGCGACACCATCCGCCCGCAATGTTCCAGCACAGATACCCAAAAACTCAATGCCGCTACCGCTAACGGAACATGGAAATACGTGAAAATGCAGGCCGAGAGCCGCACCCCTTTCCAAGGAATTAAATACGGGGTTTCCCTATTTGAATTTGAAGTATGGGACGGGGCAGAACCGGTAGCTCCCGCCCAGCCTAATTTGATTCCACTGCCTGCTGAAATGACTCCCGGAGAAGGTGGTTTTGAATTAGGCGCAGACACTAAAATCAAAACTGATTCCGCTTCTAAAGCGGTAGCGGAGATGACCGCCAAAACTATGCGTGCCTCCACCGGATTTCCCCTGCCAGTGGGTAAAGAGGGCGAGATCAGTTTACGGGTAGACACTGGTCTAGATACCACCGGTTTAACCAGTGGAAATATCGAGGAAGCCTATAGCTTAAAGGTTAGTGAAAGCGGGGTAGAGATTGTCGGAAAATCCCCGCAAGGCGTCTGGAACGCTACCCGCACTCTGCTGCAACTATTCCCCGCCTTTATCTATTCTCCCCATCCGGTAAACAGCCAGTGGCTAGCCTCCGCGATTACGGTAAAGGACGCGCCCCGGTTTGCGCATCGCGCGATACAAGCAGATGTAGCCCGCTCGTTCCTGACAATCGCTGACTTAAAACAGATGATTGACACTTTTGCCAATGTGAAAGGCTCCCGTTTACATCTACACCTTTCAGATGATCAGGGTTGGCGGCTGCAAATAACCAATGAGGGACGCGAAGCTGGGGACACTATCGACTACAGCAAGCTCACCGAGGTTTCCGGCAAAACCGCAATGAATTGGAACTCGGAAGCCTATTCCTTAAAGGATTTAACCGGCTCTAGTCAGCAGGCAGACGATAATGTAGTCGAATTGGGACATCACGGTTTCTACACTCAGGAAGAATATAAGGAACTGGTCAAATATGCGGCCGAGCGTTTTGTAACGATTCAGCCCGAGTTTGATATGCCCGGACACACCAATGCGGCTCTAGCTGCCATCCCGCAATTAAACTCTGCCAAATCCTCTCATAATGGCACTGTAGATGCCGATGGCAATGCCATAACTGATCCGGCTAAATGGCAGGTAGCCCCCGCCAATGGAACCGGAGATGTGGGTTATTCCTACCTTGATCCAGACTCAAAGCACACCCAGTATTTTGTCCGCCACGTATTTAAACAGCTGGCGGCGCTTACCCCCGGTAAAATTATTCATATCGGAGGGGACGAATCCCACGATATGGTTACCAAACTGGGGAAAGACAAATTCAACGAATTTCTGAATATGTCCGCGAAAGCAGTTCGCGATCAAGGCAAATCTCCAATCGGATGGAATGAAATCGCCTCCAACACGCTACAGCCTGGGGACTTGGTGCAGTATTGGACCGGTAGTACCGCTAACACGAAACGAGCAATTCAAAACGAGGGCGTTAAAGTCGCGGTATCGAACGCCTCGACCGCCTATATAGATATGAAATATGGAGTTCCCGGGGGTAACAGTATCGGTTTAACCTGGAGCGGAACTGGAGATTTCGATAAATACTATAACTGGGATCCGGCGCAAGTAATCAAAGGGATTCCCGAAAGCAGCATTGTCGGGACAGTAGCCGTGCAATGGTCAGAAACTATTCGCGGAGGATACCAGGCAGAATGGTTAATGTGGCCGCGCTCAATCTCTCATGCGGAAGTAGCGTGGACTCCACAAGCGAAGAGAAACGTAAACCAGTTCAAACAGCGCATGGCAGCTATGGGAGATAGGCTCGCGGTTTCGGCAGTGAACTTCTTTGACGGTCCCAAAGCCAATTGGCAAACCGCTTTAGCGGGGGTAGACCAAAAAGTTGCGCCGGGCCGCTCCGTGAATCTGGCAGTAGGCGAATTTGCGGCTCCCGGCACTGTGAAAAACTCTGAGGGAACGCAAATAACGAAAGTCGATAACGCAGCTTCCGCCCTCGGGGATACTCCCTTCAGCGCCACTATTGATTGGGGTGACGGCTCCGCGCCCTCACCGGCAATATTCACCCAAAGCCATTCCCGAGATGCCCTACATAGCAGCCCGCTATATAAAGTGACCGGAAAACACCCCTATGCGAATCCCGGAACTTACACCGGTACTATTACGGGGTCAAACGGACAAAAAACCACCTTTACGGTAAATGTGGCAAATGGCGCCCCCGATCCCAGTGAAAATAACCCCTGGGATGCAAGTAAAAAACCGACTATCACCATTGAAAAGAATCTCATCCGCCCCTATGAGCGGGTAAAAGTTAAGCTAAGCGGGTTTGAACCCGGCAAATATGTAAAACTCGCCTGGAACGGTAAAACCCAATTCCTGGCAATGCCTGGGGCAGATGGGAGCGCCGAATACTATCTGCCATTCTTTGACAAGGCAGAAAAAGTGTTACGACCGCAAGACAGTGGTACTCATCAACTTAGCGCCACCCAGATTGGGGCTAACAGAAGTGCCGAAGTCACTGCCACCATTGTGTCTAATCGCGAAGAACTACTAAATCCGGTTGCGCAATGCCCCACGATGAATGACCCGAATTGCGGATATGAAAACATTACGGCCTCCTCGCAGGCAGATAATGAGCCAAAACCCTCCGGTCCGGTAAGCGCCGCATTTGACGGCGATCCCAATACCTATTGGCACACCCGCTGGGCTGCTCCGGCCGGTACTTTCCCGCACACCATTACCGCACAGCTCAAAGCGGCTCCAGAGCAAAAATGCGTGATTACCGGGTTTGAATATACGGCACGCAGCGGGCAAGAAAACTCGCGGGTTAAAGATTTCCGGATTGAAGTATCAGAAAATGGCAGCGACTGGAAGAGCGCCATTAGTGGTTCTTTGAAGAATCACGCTGACCCGCAAGTATTTAACTTTGCAGCTGACAAACAGTTAAGTGGCAAATACGTGCGGATGGTTCAGCTGAACTCCCAGGCAGGAAATGATTTTGGAGGTGCAGCTGAGATTCGTTTCGGAGCTGTCTGTGCCCAAAACGGAACGGAAGTAACCCCGGTTGCTCCCGTAGCGGAAAAGCAACCCCTAACGGCGCAAGGAAAAGAATATCCCGGATATTTCCTAGTGCCCGCAGTTACGGGAGTTAAGTATTACTTAGGTGATCAACTGCTAACCCCGCAGCAGGCCGTTCCGCTGCCCTATGGAAAAACCAAAGTTGTAGCGAAGCCCGCGAGTGACCTATTCAGGTTTAAAGAGGGCGCAAAGAGCGAATGGACCCTAGATATGGGCGAAGACCCCGGTCAAGTTGAGCCGCCGCAGCCGGAAAAACCCGAAAAACCGGCTCCCCAGGTGGTAAAAGGCGAGTGGACTGACTCCCCAGAGCAAGACGCCAGCAATTGTAAGACCTTCAAAGTCATGCAGACCCGCAGCGTTACCACTACCGAATATATTTGGGATGCAGCTGGAGCTAAATGGGTGCTTGATACTGCTAATGCCCAGGTGACTACGGAACAGGGCGTTCGCGATATGAACGCGGCTGAAAAAGAAAAATGCGCGCTCTCGCCTGAGGAGCCCAGCCCCGATAACCCGAACCCTGATAAACCTAGCAAACCCGACGGGCAACCAGATACTAAACCAGGAGCAGGCTCAGATAGTGGGGCGGCAAAACCTGGTAACACCGGGTCAAAGCCGGGCGCTAAACCCCGCCAGCAAAACACTACTTCTGCGATGCCCTCCACCGGTGCTTCCAGCGAGCTATCGCTGCTACTAGCCGCGCTAAGTATCGGATTTGGGGGAGTTTTGTTGCTAATCCGACACCGAACTCACAGGTAAAAGGGGAACGAAGCGGCGAGACGCTTGCGAAAGACATATAAGAATCTGAGCAAAGAGGCTGGGAAAGGTAAATAAATGAGTAATGTTAGTTGGAAACGCCGGGCAAATGCCACTGTGGTAACAGCGGCAGTAGCTTTAATGTCGGTGCTAATCCCAGCGAGCAGTGCCCAGGCGCTCGCGAGCGGGGATAGCGCTCTGTGCGCAGACAATTTGGCAGTCGGGAAAACGGTAAATGCCACCAGCCGGGAAGTTGCGGGAGAAAAAGGTCCAGAACTGGCAGTAGATGGCAATATCGGTCCCGATGATAAAGCTACTCCGGCCATCCATAACCAAAGCTCTGCCAGTCGCTGGTCTGCCGCCGGAAGCGACAATAACGCTGCCCTGACTATCGATTTTGCCGGAACCGCCACTATCAATAAGGTGCAACTTTATTGGGGAAACACTTTCGGTAAACCCTACAAGTTGCAAGCCAGTAATGATGGCACCACCTGGCGGGATTTAGTAACCGACCAGATAGGTAAAAAAGCTGGAAGTACCGAGCATACCTTTAACGGCAGCGAAAAAATGCGCTACCTGAAAATGCAGATTTCTGGCAAATCACAGCAGTGGGGACTATCGCTGTGGGAAATAGCAGCTTGCGGGACTCTAGCTGCGCAGCCCACCCCGACAGAAAACGAAAATCTGGCTCAGCTGAATCAATTGATTCCCTACCCGCAAAAAGCTGAACTTGCCGCAGGTAACTCCCGGTTCACCCTCACCAAAGATAGCGAGATTACTGCCAGTGGCTTAGCTGGGGAGCCCGCAAAATATCTTGCCGAAACGTTAGCTAAATCCACCGGATACAAACTACCGATTTCGGCCAGCTCCAGTGCTAAAACTCAGATTAATTACGTTATCGATCCGAGCTTAACCGTCAGTGGGGTAGGCAAGGAGCAAATGAATGAAGCCTACACCTTGAAGATTGCAGCAAACCGGGTAACCATCACCGCGCGCAGTGCCAGCGGGGCGCTATGGGCAACCCAATCGCTGCTGCAATTGCTAGGGCCTTGGGCAGTATTTCCCAAAGTTACCGTAGGATCTTTAATGCCGATACCGGCGATGACTATTCAAGACGGTCCTCGCTATTCCTGGCGCGGACTAATGATTGACCCGGCGCGCTCCTTCATTCCCAAGAATGAAGTCATCAAGCTGATGCATTCTATGAGCCGCTTCAAGATGAACACTTTGCATCTGCATCTAAGTGATGAGGGCTGGCGGATTGATATCCCGAATGAGGGCAAAGACGCTACTGACCCGATTGACTATAGCCAGCTGGCTAAACGCGGAGGCAGTGCCGGTTTGCGAGCCGGAGATATTGACCGCGCACCCCAGGCGGGACGCACCGGCTACTACACCTTGGATGATTACCGCGAAATGGTGGCAACTGCCAATAAATTAGGGATAGCGATTGTTCCCGAGATTGATACTCCCGGTCACACGGAGGCAGCGCTATATTCCATACCGCAGCTGAACTCGGAAAACTCTAATCCGAAGCCCCAGGGCGGCCAAGACACGATTGGGCAGCCAAATTACTCGAAAAACAATATGAAAGTGAATCTGGATGCTTTAAATCCTCACACTTACACCTTTATGCAGCATGTTTTGAAGATTTTGGCGCAAAACTCTAACAACACTTATCTGCATATTGGCGGCGATGAAGCTAACAGTATGGATCACCAGCATTACCTGCAATATATGCAGCAGATTCTGCCCAAAGTAAAAGCCATGAAGCAAACCCCCATCGTTTGGGATGAAGCCTTAAAGAGCGTGGGGGCCGCCGGGATTGCCGACAATGGTGGGGTAGTCCAGTGGTGGAACACCGATTCTGCTGCGCCTAATCGCTCCCAGCTGCGAAATGATTTTGTAGCTAAAGGCGGCAAATTCATTGTGTCTAACGCCAGCTACTTCTATTATCCCCAACGCGAAGACCGCTCACATGTGGCTCCCAGTTGGGCTTGCCCCGGCGGGGAATGCACTTTGAAACACGCCTATGATGCTCAGCCCCAGCAGGTCATGGGGCTCAGTGACGATAAAGGAATCCTGGGTATCGAGGGCGCAGTCTGGAGTGAGGGCGTGCGCAACTTGGCAGATATCGAGTATATTGCCTTCCCTCGGCTCCTAGCTCACGCCGAGATGGGCTGGACAAACCAGGCAAATAAGAACTGGGAACGCTTTAGGGGCGGGGTGGCCCAGCAGGCAACTGCCCTGAACGTTACGGATACCAGTTTCTTTAACGGCTCTCAGGTCACCTGGCGGATTTCCCCAGCCTTATCCCCGATAGCCGTAGATTCCCAAGGGAAAGGAATCGGCAAAGCTAATCGGCAGTTAATCGGATATGTATCGGCGCCGGGCAAAGGTAAGAATAACCTGGATTTGAGTTTAACTTTGACCCCGAAAGAATCCCAAAATGTGATAAATGTGCCGGTAAGTACCACTTTGGATAAAGAATACATACCGGTAAACGGTTCCTATCAAACCGGCAGACAGATGAACTCAGTCTTTAAGGTTTATGCAGACCTGACAAAAGTTCCCAAAGATAGCTACCAGGCGCAGCTAAGCGCAAAAGCCAGCGGACTAAAGTCTTTAGACGGCAAGAGTGATACTGCTCTGGTCAGCGCGGTTATTCAAGTTCCCTCACTTAGCGGTCAAACACCCCCAGAGCCGGGAACTCAAACCAGCCAAAGCGATACCACCTGGGAAAGCACTGAGCGTTCTTACCCTAAGAGCAGCTATAGTTTCCCCGGAAATGACGGTAAACCGCATAAAGTAACCTGGGATAATCATTCTTTGAAAATAGATGGCGAGCGTCTACAAGTTTGGGCGGGCGAGTTCCATCCTTGGCGAATCCCTTCCCCCCAGGCCTGGCGCGACGTCCTCCAAAAGATAAAAGCAGCCGGATTTAATGCGGTATCTTTCTATTTCTTCTGGGGCGATCATCAAAGCGAAGAGGGCGGTCCGTTCAATTTTGATAAAGGCACTCGCCGCGATATTGACCTGTTGCTGACAATGGCAAAGGAAGAGGGACTATATGTGATTGCTCGTCCCGGTCCCTACGTCAATGCCGAGATTTCAATGGGAGGTCTGCCCGCATATATGACTAACTATGCGGCGTCCTCTTTGCGTTCCACTGACCCGAAAGCCCTGGCAGCCTCTAAGAGCTGGTTGAAAGCCTTTAACAATATCGCAAAGAAACACCTGATTACCGAGGGGGGCGGCTCCATCATTATGTATCAGGTGGAAAATGAGCTGCTGACAGAAAATCCCAGCACTACCGCCTTCTTAAAAGAGCTGAGCAACTTTGTGCGGACCGATGGGATAACTGTTCCCCTGTTTGAAAATGACTGGGGCTTGGCAGGACGCTTTGCCCCGAATAAAGCCGGAAACCCGGCAGGGAAATATGGCAGCACTGATTTTTACACCTATGATCGTTATCCTCTGGGTTTCAACTGCGGAGCAGGACGCGGGAACCTCGATGATGTTGAACAGACATTCCGCAATTATGAACCGAAAGGTCCGCATTTTATAGCCGAAGGTCAAGGGGGTGCTTTCACTCCTTGGGGAGCAAACTTTACCCCCGAGAAATGCGCCAGTTTCACCGATGGAAACTTTGTGCGCCAGTGGGGGACAGTCCTGGCCGGTAACGGGGTGAAAGCCTATACCTACTACATGATTTTTGGGGGCACTAACTGGGGCTATACCGGTTCTCCCTCCTCTGGTTTTACCAGTTACGACTATGGCGCTGGTATAGACGAAGATCGGACGATTCGCAAAGACAAATTTGGCGCGCAAAAAGAGATTGCCTACTATTTGCAAGCCAATCCCCAATATGTGACCTCTGATCCGGTAGCTAAACCCGATATTAAGCGGGTTAGCGGTAACGCCCAGATTAGAGGGTATCAACGGATTTCTTCCGAGGGCGCAGCGGAGCTTTCAGCTACCGGTAACGGGGGGCGCACCCTGGGGTTTGTTTTGAATAACACCAATGACACCAGCACCAATAAGTTTACTTTTGCTTTAGATTTAGCGAACACCTCCGGAGTGGGGGCAAGGTTTAATCACGATGATAGTGACAGTGACTTAAAGTATTCGACGGGTTGGAAGTCAGTTAAGGACGATTCGGCTTGGAAAGGAAGTGTCCACGAGGCCGCTAAAGCGGGCGAGGAAGTCGCATTCGAGTTTACCGGCACGGGAATCGAGATTGCGGTAGCCACCGGAACCGATCATGGAAAATTCGCGGTAAAGCTCGATGACCAGGCGGAACAGGTAGTAACTGGCTGGGTGGGAACCGAACAGAATAAACCTACCCAAAAAGTCGTGTTCTCTAAGAGTAATCTTCCCGCCGGTAAACACACCCTGAAAGTGCGGGTGCTGGGGCAAAGCGCCGAGGGATCTACCACTGGGGGCACGAAAGTCCAGCTAGATGCGCTGAACGTCCTGGGAGCCAGTGCCACGCCCTGGATAGTGGTGAACAATAATGACTCGGCGATTAAATATAATCCCGCGGTCGGGACTGCCTCATCTTGGGAATATGCTACCGGGCAAAACTGGACTAGTGGGGATTATCAAGGAGACGAAACCTATTCTGCCCGTAAAGGCGATTCTTATACCTATGACTTCAATGGGATAGGAATCGATATTATTGGGGCTTTCTCCGGTAATCACGGCATAGCCGATGTGTATATTGACGGGGAAAAAGTGGGGCAAACCGCAGAAGAAGTCACTAACACCGCGCGCCCTCAGCAGGTTTTATATAGTGTGCGGGGTTTAAGTGCCGGTAAACACACCTTAAAAGTTGAAGTTACCGGTAAGCCTTTTGCGGGTTCTAAAGGTACTTTCGTATCGCTAGATGCGCTGCGAGTATTCCCCGATAAAGATGCCATAGATCAGTTCAATACCGGAACCAGCGTCAAAGATGGAGAGAACTCTTGGTCGCGGATTCCCCAAAAAGCGGGAACTGCCCTAACGTTGCATGGTCGGGATGCGTTGCTGATGAGCGCGGATATGAAAATTGCGGGACAAAAACTGTTATACACCACCTCGCAGCTATTTGGTTCCCCGATTGCTACCGATAATGCCCGGGTACAGTACCTGCTCGGGGTAGCGGGAGACGATGGGGAAACTCTGCTACGTTACCCGGCTAAACCGCAGGTAAAAGCCCCTAAAGGGGTAGAGGTTACCTGGAATGAACAGTATAAGACGCTGCGTTTGAACTATAAGTATTCGGCAGAACCTAGCGATATCACTATCACCCCGGCTGCCTCAGATAGAGCAGCAAGTGCGGGAGATACACTGCGCTTGCGGATTATTGACCGCACCTACGCGCAACCCACCTGGTTACTAAATACCGGTGATGGAGGTAGCGGCAAACGTTTAGCGGTCGAGGGCGCAGAGCTAGCTCGCAACTGGAGTTTAAACGGCTCGAATGCCGAGGTTAATGGCACTACTGATTCTAAGAGCCAAACTCCCTACGTGCTGCTTCCTAAAGGCGTAAAGAGTGCGAGTTGGAATGGAGGAAAAGCGGGAATAGGTGAAACCGAGGGTGTCTATGCTGGTTTCACCAAATTTATTCCGCAGATGCTAAGCTTCGAGCCGCCCCAGCTAAAGTGGGTGAAACAGGAGGGGGCTCCGGAAAAGGAAATCAATTTTGACGATAGTGCCTGGCAGGTGGCTAATGGTATGCAGCGTAACCATACATGGCAAGCCCCTAGTGCTAATGGACTGGTGCTTGACTCCAATTATTACGGTTTCTATGAAGGCTCCGTATGGTATCGCGCTACCTTTGTGACCAGCAGTGATTCCCCAGTTATCGCTCTGAACGCTAATGGGGGATCCGGAGTGCCCGGGCATGGCAAGAATCCCGCCTTTATGCAAGTGTGGGCAAATGGGAAGTCGCTGGGCGCGGCCAGCGCCGCTGGCGCAGGTCAGACTTTTACCGCTAAAGGGATTAAAGCCGGCGATAAAGTAGTTTTGGCGGTGCTAGTAAATAACCTGGGGCAAAACCTGGACTGGTCAGATAATGGGTTGTCACGCCAAAACCGGGGATTGTATTCAGCTACTATTCCCGCTCAGGATGGGACAGTTACCTGGAAGATTCAAGGCGCTGCCGATAAGAGCGGCACTAAAGATAAAGCGCGGGGTCTTTACAACAACGGTGGTTTATATGGCGAGCGTCAAGGCTGGCATCTGCCAGGTCTAGATGACTCGAAGTGGACCGCGGCGACTGATATGCACGCGGACGAGGCCGGGGTTACCTGGTATCGATCCACTTTCGATTTAAACGTACCTAAAGATGCCGATGTAGCTTTCCGCCTGGATGTGCTCTCGCGCCGCTTCGGCAATACCCAGCAGACCCGAACCGACCATTCTCAGGCGTTACTGTTTGTCAATGGGTGGAATACCGGTATCTATATCGGTGATATCGGCCCGCAGGATTCCTTCACTATCCCGGCGGCTTTCCTCAATCTAAACGGCAAGAACACGGCGGCAATTGCGGTTATTGGTAAAGAAGCTGATGCGGGGCCAGAAAACGTAGTGCTGCGCGCGGTTCATCTTTCCCAGATGAATGCTTTAGCGCCAGTAACTGCGCAAACGGATAACCCTGGGGAAGTAGAACCGGAGACCCCGGATAAACCGGACACCCCGGATCAGCCAGAAAAGCCGAATCCTTCCCAGCCGGATAATCCGCAAAATCCCGCTAATCCTTCCCCCGAGGCGACTCCTACGGAAAACGCTAAAACGCCCTCTTCAAAGGGAAAGAGCGTTAAAGAGGGACTGGGGCGTACCGGTACCGAGGGCGTCTCCGCTTTATTAATCGCGCTATTGGCATTGGGGGTAGGAATCGGGATGCGTTACCGCCAGCGATGGCTGGAAGATAAATAACCAAATTGGTGGGGTGAAAACCTAATCAGGGATTTGCCCCACCAATTTCTAGCCGGAGCAAATATCTAGGGTTAGGGCTTGCTCATCTAGGTAAAAATCGAAAAGATTAAGAGAAATAATCACTTTCAATATGTGCTTATCGGGGTCGGTAAAATCCACGGAAAGTGAACATCTAAGACAATGAGGTTTGAAATGGTGTTATCGGTGACCAAAGGGCGTTTTAAGGCTCTAGCAGCCGGTTTTTCGGTGGCTTTGACTTCAATGACGCTTATGCCGCTGGCAACTGCGCTTCCCGCCGAGGCCGCTACTGGTCAGTTTAGCTATAACACCGTAGTTAAATACGGGGACAATGGTGTTACTAACTATCGGATTCCCGCAGTAATCAAACTGAATAATGGTGATTTATTAACCGCCTATGATGCTCGCCCCGCAAATGGCGATGCCCCGGCGCCCAACTCGATAATGCAAAAACGCTCTACCGACGGGGGAGCGACCTGGAAGCCGCAAACCGTTATTGCCCAAGGAAAGGGCACTACTATGGGGGATCCTGAGAAAGAGGGATTCTCGGACCCGGCCTACATTTACGATAAACAAACTGGGCACCTATTTAACTTCCATGTGCATTCCTATGACGTAGGGTGCGACCCTAAAGGAACCGAAGAAACTGACGAGTTTAGCAACCGCAAAGTACAAGGGGTGAGCCTGTCAGTTTCTACCGATAATGGAAACAGCTGGACGGAGCGTTACGGAAATGCTCCCGATGAAACGCGGGGACTTACTGCCGCGGTTAAACAGCCCGGATATCCCTGCGGGTTTGCATCTTCTGGACACGGTATCCAGCTGCAGCATCAAAGGGGTGCTAATGCGGCAAAAAATGGACGCCTAATCACCCAGTTTATTGCCGGTAAACCCGGTACTTGGGCAGCCTACTCGGTGTATTCCGATGACCACGGTAACACCTGGAAACGCGGTTCTACCATCGGCACAGATATGAACGAAAACAAATTGGTGGAACTGTCCGATGGCACGCTCCTATTGAACTCCCGGATGAGTAACAAGGCGGGATACCGCTATATCGCCAAGAGCACCGATGGCGGGGAAACCTGGACTGATCTGCAAATAGAACGGTCGCTAGTTGATTCCAAGTCCCCGGGGCGCAATGCCTCGATTATCCGTAGGTATCCGGATGCTCCCTCCTCAGACCCCAAATCTAAAGAGCTTTTGTATTCCGGTATGGCTGATAGCGGTAAAACTCTTGCAGTGAGCTATTCCTATGATGACGGTAAAACCTGGCCGATTCGTAAACTCTATTGGAATGACAAGGCTGCTTACTCTGATCTAGTCGCGATTGATACTCAAAGCGGTAAATACGGGGTAGCTTTCGAAGAAGATCACCAGATTGGTGGTAATTACTTTGAAACTATTCATTTTGGCACTTTTGACACCAATTGGCTCAACCCAGTAAAGATTTCTCTAGCTGATGCAAAAGTAGCAGCCGAAGCGGGTAAAACTGTCGAGATTCCCGTTAAGGTTAGCAATGATGACGCGAAAGCGGTCGTTCCCCTAGCTACCGCGGTAAAACTGGCGTTGCCAAGCGGGTGGAAAATGGAAGAAAGCGTCTTGGCGCAAGAACTTCATCCCGGAACCTCCGAAACTGTAACTTTACGGGTTAGCATTCCGGCTAACGCGGCTCAAAAAACCTATTATCTAGACTCTAGTCTGGAATACGGCAATGTTAAGCTGCGCGGGGACGTGGAAATTAAGGTTACCAACCCCAATATAAATACTGACCCTACCGGTTCGGTTGGCGTTGATTTTGAGCTTACCAATCCCAAAGCCGATGGGACTTGGGCAGTGGGCGACAAAATGAATTTCACTGTTAATGTAACGAACCTGCTTGCTCAAGATAAGTCCTTCACTGCCACTGCCTCCAACCTGGATACCGGATGGGCAGGCTGTAAGTGGACAAGGATTTCGGCGGGAGCTACCTTGCCGTGCGCAAATCGCACCCACACGGTTACCCAGGAAGATCTTGACGCCGGATTCTTTACTCCCTCCATTACTTTCAAATATCAAAATCCTGGTTATTCTGGCGCTGCTACCCAGTTAGATCCGGTTAAGGGAAGTAAAATTCCTATCTTTGCCAGTCATGTCCAGGTAACAGATTTGGCAGTAGCGGGAACTAAAGACAAATATGACGTGGGCGATAAACTGGTATTTACCCCGCAAGTACAAAATGTGGGACAAATCCCGGTAGATGTCCAGCTGAACGGGGAAAACTTTACGCTAGCTTGCCATAACGAGGACGGAAAGCTGGATAAGGGAAGTACCTTCTCTTGTACCGCCAGTGACTATGTAATTACCAAAGAAGATATTATTCGCGGCAGCTTTACTCCCAAGTTCAAAGTTAAAGTAACTGATGGGAATAAAGTACTCCAAGAGTTCACCTATAGCGGGAAAGAAATCCCGCTTCCCTCTGATAATCCGATTGCTACTAAACTTCCCCAAACGATTCCCTCTTTGGATTCTTGGAAGACCAATACCAATGCAAATGATGTGTTCAAACTAAGCCCGGACACGGTAGTTTACTATCCGGCCGGTTTTGAAGCTCAAGCCCAGATTGTGGTGCAAGAGCTAAACGCCTACCTGAAAGCGGCGGGGCAGGCGCAAACTGTGCGGGCACAAGCCGCCGGGGGAGCAACTCCGAAAGCCCACGATGTGGTCATCACCCTAGATACTGCGCAGCAAAACAAACTAGCAGAGGAGGGGTATAGCCTGCAGATTGATGCCCAAGGGGTAAATATTACTGCCGCGCAAAAACGGGGAGCATTTTGGGGTACGCGCACTCTGTCGCAAATGCTGCGGCAGCAGCTAACCCTGCCCTATGGCAGCGCCTTTGACCAACCTCAGCAGCGTGAACGTGCTGTCACTCTATGCGCCTGCCGGATTAAGAATCAACCAGATTATATTCACCGGATGCTCACCGATATGGCTGACCTGAAGATGAATCAGGTAATTTTAACTGCCAAGATGGAGTCAGCGAAAGAACCGGTTACCAATAACTATTCTTATTACACTAAGGAAGAGTTAAAAGGGATTGTTGCTTACGCCGATAAATTGGGGATTGAAGTAGTTCCCCAAATGGGAGCCCCCGGACATATGGATCCCAAGATTCATAACCTGCCTCAGTATCAACTTAAGAAAACCGATGGCACTTTGGATAATGACCGTCTAGATATCACTAACCCCGAAGCCGTCGCTTTTTATAAGCGCCAAATTGAAGATTACCTGGAGGTATTCCCCTCCAAGTATTGGCATATGGCAGGGGACGAATATATGTACCGTTCCGCTTACAAGAATTACCCGGTATTTGGACCTAATGGAGTAAACGGTCCCAAACTGTTCGTAGATTTCATTAACGATATTAATAAGTACGTGAAATCTAAGGGTAAGACTTTGCGGGTTTGGAATGACGGATTAAAACAAGAAAATATTGATTCCCTGGATAAAGATATCGTGATCGATATGTGGCAGGGGGGTCTCAGTCCACAAACCCTGATTGATAAAGGACATAAAGTCAATAACACCAATTACGATCTCTATTTCTCCCGAGAAAGGGGCTGGCGGATTCAAAACAGTGGCACGGCCGCTATCTACAATGACAAAGGGTTCACTGCCGGTACTTTTAAGAGCGGAAAAGTAGCTGATGATAATCCGGGAAACCTGGGGATTAAGCTCTCGATATGGCCAGATACTTCCATATATCAAACCGAAAATGAAGTAGAGATGGAAACCTTTGAGGCTTTCCGCTTAGTGTCCCAGCTAGGCTGGCAAGGCTCGCGCCCCTGGAAAGACGGCGATACTTTTGTAGCCTTTGCAAAGGCGCTAGGACATGCGCCTAATTGGGAAAATGTTAATCGGCGTCCCTTAGAGGACGGGGTATATGCCTTTACTAGCTCCGGGTTACGCTTAGATGCTTCGGAAAATCGCGAACCAGACGCAATCAGTTATTCATCCGATCAATGGCAAATCACCCACACCTATGACCACTACTACCAGTTGAAGTCGGTTAAAAGCGGTAAATGCCTGAGTATGGATGTGGGCAAACAGCGTTTCAATGGCAGCGGGCGTCAGTACGCTACTGCAGATTTGAATGTAGTTAACGAAGTTGGTGCCCGTCCCGCCTTGGTCGAGTGCGTAAACGATATTAATCAGAAGTATCACACTGGTGCCTGGAAGAATAACTCTTCAACCAGTAAACGTAATAACCAGAAATGGCAGATTATTGAGGACGGCAACGGCAAATATATTGTGCGCCAGGCTCTGACCAATATGGATTTGGCTATTTCGAGTGGGGAAGAAAAGCACGTTGATTTAGGGAACGTGGGAGATTTGGATGACAACACCAAGTCTAGGCCGATGGAAACAGATTTAATCCAGCTACCTAGTGATATGACCGCTACGCGCTGGACAATTACTAAAGCTGACCAGGACACCCCGGCTCAAATGCGCGCTCCCCACGGGATTGTTCCCGTAGCCAACTTGGACTGGTATCCCGGTAGCAGTATCGGTTGGGCAGATGACGGTCTGATTCGGGTAAACCGGACTTTAAAGGGCAGTCCTCTCTTGATTGAGGGAGAAAAGTATCGCGGCGGTATTGGAACCCACGCGTCCTCGAAAATAACCGTGCATTTAGGAAAACAGTGCTCAGTATTTAGCGCGAAAGTCGGTATAGATGACACCCAAGAAGCTGGGAAATCATCTTCGGTCACTTTCAGAGTATTGGGTGCTGACGGGCAGGAACTGGGCGCGTCCAGTAAAGCATTGACCGCTGCCGATAAAGCTGAAGCCATGAAAGTGGACGTCAGCGGGCAAGAAAAAATTACCTTGTTTGCCGATGCTGGCGACTCTAATGCCAATGACCACGCTGACTGGGCAGATGCCATGGTTACCTGTAAGCAGATGGATGCCGATAAGTATCAGCCCACCTATCAGGACACCGAGGCTAAAGCCGGTAAAACCGTTAGCTCCGCTCCTAGTTTCGAGCCGGCAGCTGGAAAGGAAAAGGCGCAAAAGTTCGAGCTGGTAGAAGCGGTTCCTGCTGGGATGAGCATTGAGGCTGCTACCGGGGTGATAACTTGGCAGGTGCCCGCAAATCAGCGAAGCGGAACGGTAAGTGTAGACGTTAAAGTTACTTATGAGGACGCCTCTAGCGAAATAGTGCCCGCCAAGTTTAAGGTAAGCGCCAGCGCTCCGCAGCCACTACCGCAGGTAGTTCCGCAAGCACCGATCTTTAACGATAAAGACAACACCTATACGATTCCGCAGGTTCCGGGAGTGGTTTACCTGCTTGATAATCAGGTAGTTAAGCCCGGGACTTACCCAGTTAAGACTGCGAGAAAAGTATTGATTACTTCCCAGCCGGCCAGTGGTTATCGCTTTAAGGCGGGGGTTACCACCCAGTGGGAGCACCAGTTCAAAGTGGAGACCAAGCCCAGCAAGCCCACGACTAAGCCGGGTGGAACCCAAGGGGCTCAGGATGGTCGTCCTGGGCAAGCTCAAGCTAAGCCGCAAAAATCGGCAGCCGGGTTGGTACCTACGGGTGCTGCCGGGACAGTGGGACTACTGGCACTGGTAGCTACCGGAACTGGAATAGTAGTGCATCGTATTTGTAGGAAAAGAGCTTGATTAAGTTAATAATGATGGTTAGTTCTCGAAGAAGAAAAGGTAAGAAACTATGCCCTTAAAACATAAAACTATCTTGACGGTTAGTGCCGCGCTGTCCCTGGCCTTCGGGGGACTGGCTACAGCCCCGATTGCGGCCGCAGAAGCGGTGTTTACCCCGATACCGCAAGCGCAGATGAAAGCCGTGTGGACTGATTCTGTAGAAACTGGTGGTGAAGGAGCCAACGGTCCGCTAGAAAAAGTGCTTGATGGGGATACCAAATCCTACTGGCATACTGTTTGGTATCAAGGTACGGGCAATAATGAAATGCCGCATAGGTTCATTATTGATTTAGGTAAAGAAGTCCCAGATTTGGGGCGAGTGGTTTTAACCCCGAGGCAAAGTTCCAATGGCTCGGGAAGGGCACGCGAATATGAGATTGTCAGCTACACCGATGCCAACTGCGCCGATAAAACCAAAGCAAAGGATTTAGCCCCGGCTAAGACCTTAGCGACCGGCGAGTTTGAAGAAAATCATGGGGATTTAAGCGCCAAAAATATAGATTTTGCTCCGGTCCCTGCCCGCTGTGTAGGGGTAATTTATAAGAGTGCCTGGGGCGGTCAAGCCGGAAGCAGCGAAACCGTTGGTTCATTGGCAGAGTTCAATGCCGCTACCGTCAGCGGATATCAACCACCAGCTCCCCCCGCAGCTGAACCAGAAGTTAAAATTCCTAACCCGGGCGATAAAATCACCATTACCGATGGCACGTTATCAGCCGACTTACAGGCAGGATTTCCCCAAGTTATCGCGTATCACCTGCAGGGCAAAACCCTTCCGGCAAATGTGGGACCTGCTTTGAAACAAGTACGCATCAATGAACAGATGCGAACCGTCTCCCTGGTTGCCGCCGCGACAAAGACCGCTGATAGTGCAACCTATAAGCTAAAAGTGGGCGGCGTAGAAGCTACTTTGACAGTAAAGATTTCCCTGGCTAAAGGTAATCTTCGCTGGGAAGTAACCGCGATTGATGATCCCAAGAATCAAGTAGATCGCCTGGCGGTACCAGGGCTGAATCTGGTCAGCGTTGCCGGTGCTAAAGATGGATCCCTAACAGTTGCCAGTGATGGCACTAATCGAACAGAAAACCCCGACACTACCTGGAAAATCGCTAAGCAAAAGGTAGGGCGCGCCAGTGGATATATGGCGGCGCTTAGCAACAGTGAACTGGCTGCCGGGCTGGTATCGAATGCAATCAGCGACGACTATGCCACCAGTGTTCAAGATGGCCGCGGAGCAACTCGCTGGGTAGCAACTATCGCCCAATCAGAGGCGGCTACCGCGGGTAAAACCACGATGCTAGGCTCGCTTACTCCCGCTTCCTGGGTAGTGTGGGGCACTAATACCCGCAGCGGGAAAATCGGTAAAGATCCCAATCCGTTTGCCCAGGTACGTGTGGTAAGTGACGTAAACGGTGACAGCGCGGTAGACTGGCAAGACTCTGCCACCGCTACCCGCGCCCTCATGGTGGAAAATAAACTACCTAATGGTTACGGCGATACCAAGAACCGGGTAATTACCCGGATTCCGTTCAATATTGTTTCCCAAGCCACCCATCCCTTCTTGCGCACTCTAGACGATACTAAACGCATCAGTTTAGAGACCGATAACCTGGGGCAACACGTGTTGCTTAAAGGGTATCAAGCAGAAGGGCATGACTCTGCCCAAGGAGACTATGCCGGGCATTACAACCAACGGGCAGGCGGTTTCACCGATTTGGTGACCATGACTAAAGGGGCGGAAAACTACAACGCCGACTTTGGGGTACATATCAACGCCACCGAATCCTACTCGGAAGCTAAGTGTTTCAATGATGGTACCAACCCCGCTACCGTTACCGATGAATCATGTGTTATAAAAATGCCTCCCCAGGCGGCTTGGGGTTGGATGAACCAGGCATACTATATGGACGATAACGAGGATCTAGCGCAGGGACGGGTAATTAAGCGTTTCCAGAAGTTCCGGGATGAACTAACTAAAGCTGGGATTGCTGACCGTTTCGATTGGCTCTATTTTGACGTATTTTACGGCAGAGGATGGCGTCCTCAGCGTCTAGGAGCCGAGCTGCAAAAACAAGGCTGGGAAATCGGCTCTGAATGGGCTTGGGCATTCCCGGATACTTCTCTATGGTCGCACTGGGCAAACGATGAAAAGTATGGGGGATACAAAGAAAAAGGTTTGAACTCGACCTTAATTCGTTTCGTGGAAAACAGTTGGCGAGATTCCTGGAATCCAAATCCGCTACTAGGCAATGCTAATGTCGTGGAATTTGAAGGCTGGACTGGTCACACCGATTATGGCAAGTTTATTGATAATGTGTGGCAACGTAACCTTCCCACCAAATTCCTGCAACAATCAGACATTAAAACCTATCAGCTGGGACAAAAAGCAACTTTCACCAACGGGACCGAGGTTACCTCTAAGCGTGCCAATATCGGCGGTACTGATTTGGGGACCGACCGAGTAATAACCTATGACGGCGCTACCGTATATACGGGCGGAAAATACCTGTTGCCCTGGGGTGAAAAAGATGGAATCGGGGCAGCTAAATCTGCCGGAGACAAACTGTACCATTACAACCCGGCTGGGGGCACTAGCACCTGGACACTGCCGGGTCACTTTAAGAACGTTACCTCCTTCCGTTTATATGAGCTCACTGCTACCGGAAGGGTAGATAAAGGAACCGTGAATGCCAGTGGGGGCGGTATTTCCCTCTCGGCCAAGGCAAATACCGCCTACGTCCTCTATCCGCAAAGCGCTCCTAGCCAAGCAGACCCCAACTGGGGGCAGGGCAGCGGGATTAAAGATCCCGGGTTCTTCTCCGGTACCTTAAAATCCTATGAGACCAGTGGAAACGTTAGTATTGAAACCAGTAGTCGCGGTAACTTCCAGGCTCTATTAGGCGAGGGTGCGTCCTCCCTATCCCAAACCCTTACATTGCCTAAAGGAGACTATTCCATGTGGGCGTGGGTAGAGGTACAGCCCGGTCAAGAGCGGCAAGTAGACGTGAGTATCAGCGGTAACGGCGTTAAAGCTGTCGGTAACCAAAAAACCATTGATGGGAAAGTTACCACCAGAATCACTAAATCTACTGCGCCTAACAAGACGGCTTCAGATGAAAAGTTCCAAACCTACTTCCAGCGGGTACGGGTAACTTTCCACAGTGAGGGTGATCCCGTTACTTTCCAGGTGGCAGCAGCAAAAGGAGCCGCAAAAGTCCGTGTCGATGATTTGCGAGTAGTTAAATATAGCGCTCCGGTAGATAACGACAAAACCGCGCAAACCGTCTTCTTTGATGATTTTGAGGACGTAGATACCGGTTATTGGCCTTTCGTTACCGGCGCTACTCAGGGAGGAGACGCTCGCACCCAGTTGGCTGAACGTCACTCTCCCTATTCCGACGCCGGCTGGTGGGGAAAGAATAAACAAGGTCAAGTTGTTGCCCACGGTAAACAAAGTGACAATGTGCTCGCCGGGAAATGGTCGCTGCTGGCGCATGAAGAAAATGCGGGGCAAATTCTGCGCACTATCCCAGCTGCAATAAAGTTTGAACCAGGACATAAATACCGGGTTTCTTTTGCCTACCAGCAGGCCTACGCGGGTGAATATCAGTTTAGTTTAGGCCGGGACTGGCTGGCCGACTCGCAGATTAAGAGCTCTACGGTGCAAACTAAAGATATTCCCGAAGCGAAAGGTAAAGGAGTAGGAGGCAAAGGAACCCAAATCTTTTCCACCGAATTTGTTACCTCCACCGTAGGGGACTACTGGATTGGTATCAATAAAGTCGGCGGGCTTCCCGGATCTGATTTGACCCTAGATAATATCCGGGTGGAAGACCTAGGGAAAGCTGACGTGCTGCCCGGTAATGCCGATCCGGCAATCCAAGCAGCCCAGACCGTATCTGAAGGACAAACCTTTACGGTACAAACCAATACCGAGTTCTTCGAACCGGGTAATCCCGGGAAAATTACGAACCTGAAAACTACTCTCAGCGCTCCAGAGGGCTGGAAAGTCACGAAGAAGAGCGACCCCAGTGGGGATAATATCGCCCAAAATTGGGAAGTTAAGGCTCCCCAAGGGGCTACCGATGCAGTATTGACCTATAAAGTCTCCTACCAGGTTGATTCCGATGGCACCACCAGGGAAGTAAGCGTATCCAGGAAAGTTAAAGTTCTCCGCTCGGTTCGCGACGGCGTAAACTATCTCTCTGATTTGCCCTGGAGTGATGAAGAGAACGGTTGGGGCCCGGTCGAAAGAGACCAAGAAAATGGAGAACAAGGACGAGGCGACGGTACCCCAATCAAGGTGGGAGGTAAAGAATATCCCAAAGGTATCGGTGCCCATGCCCCAAGTAGCATTACCTTTGATTTGGCAGGTAAGTGTACCCGTTTGAACGCAATCGCCGGGGTAGATGACACTCAACCAAACGGCTCCGTGAAGTTTATGGTTATCGGAGACGGGAAGACCTTATTTGAATCCCCGCAGGTAGTTACCAAAGCGGGGGGAGCAAATAAAATTGACCTTGATATTACCGGGGTGAAGTCCCTGATTCTAAAGGTGACTGACGGCGGCAACGGTGTAGGTAATGATCACGCCGACTGGGCAGATGCCAAAGTTACCTGTAAGGTTGAGACTCCTGCCGCGCAACCTCCCAGCTTAAAAGAGGTAGTAGCAGAGGCTAAACCGGGTACGGTTGCCACCTCGGATGCTCCTACTTTCGTAGACGAGGACGCGGAGACTGTTACCCCGCCACCAGGCGTGAAATTCAGCTTCGCGAATCTGGACAGCCAGCGGCACTTGGTGCCATCGCGCGAGGCGGTTAAAGCTAATGGTGATATCTATATTGATAGCGCCACTGGGCAGGTAACCTATCTTCCTTTGGCCTCAGAAGCTGGAAAGTCTGTGAAGATTCCGATTCAAGCCAGTTATGTTCAGGCAGGTCAAACAGTAACTATCCCTGGCAACGTAACCTTTAACGTGGCGGCAAATGAAGAAACACCCGGTAAAATCATTGAGGTTACTCCAATAGCACCGGTAGCAACCGATCCGGGCAGCTGCGAGAAGAAACCATTCGTGGAGATTCCCGTAACCAAAGGAGTCAAATACCTGATTGACGGCAAAGAGGTGGCAGCCGGTAAGCACGAATACGCCTACGGAAAGCAAATAACAGTTACCGCCCAGGTTTCTGATACCAGCAGCTATCGTTTTGTGGCGGGAGCAGTAACCAAATGGACTTTCCAGGCTATGTCTCCTGAGGGATGCGAGGAGGCACCGGGCAATCCCGATAAAGATAAGCCGGGTACCGGAAAACCGGGAAGTACCGATAGGCCGGTAACTCCGCCTACAGATAACCCCACTAAACCGGGTAATTCTAATAGCGCGGGGACAGGAAATAAGACTGCTAACTCGCGCGGTGGGAATCTAACTAGCACCGGTACTTATGGCGGAGCATTTGCCATAATTGCATTAATGCTGATAGTTGCGGGTAGTCGGATTCGTAACCGTCGTTTAGAGTCATAAGGTTAAGATGTCTACCCGGTTCTCCTAGTAGCAGCTGCGGCGGCGTGGAATCGATGCGAAGCATAAAAGAAACCACGCCGCCGCGACTAGCTAATGACTGCCGCAAATAGCTAATAACCGCAGATGCAAATAGTTTGGGGGCGCTGGATTAATCCAGCGCCCCCAAACTTTTCTCTTGTCTTATAAAGTCCCCGTTCGCAACTGCAAATAAACAGACGTACAGGTTCTAACCCTTGATAGCGGCATTGAACCAGCTAGTAATACTGGTGGGGTGGGTAATTGCGGTGCCGACTACTACCGCCCAGGCTCCCGCCTCCATGACTTGGCGTGCCTGCTGCGGGGTGTGAACTCGTCCTTCACATAGCACCGGAAACTCTGGGAATTCCGCAGTCATTTGGGCTAGTAGCTCAAAATCTGGTCCGGCAGTTTTGGGTCTATCTCCCGTATATCCCGCTAGCGTAGTAGATAAAATATCGGTTCCTGCTTCAGCTGCTTGCCGAGCATCTTCGATACTTCCGCAATCGGCCATCACCACTATGCCCTCATCATGCAGGGCAGCAACAGTTTCACCATAAGTTAGACCATCGGGACGAGGACGACGGGTAGCATCTAGCGCCACAATATCGGCTCCTGCCATTGAGCAGGCGCGAGCGTGACGCAAAGTAGGAGTGATAAACACGCCCTCGTGCCCCTCTTTCCAAATCCCTAAAACCGGGATTTCAACCTGTCCTTTAATCGCAGAAATATCCGATAAGCCCTGACAACGAATCCCAACGGCGCCACCTTGCTCAGCGGCTAAAGCTATCTGAGTCATAGTTTCACTGTGCCGCATCGGTTCGCCCACATAGGCTTGTACGCTAACGATTAATCCCCCTTTAAGGGACTGGATTATTTGATTCATGATTATCCTAGATTCGTATTTGCCCAAATAGCTGCACCTATTAGGGGGGCATTCCCTCCCAGAGTGCCACTGATTAGGGGAGTGTTCTTTACGGGGGTGAGAGCATCGGCCCCGAAGCCCGCTGTTACTGCCTGCCACCATTGCTTACCGGAATGGGTAACCGACCCGGAAACTATAATGACCTGCGGATCGGCCAAGTTGCAGATACCGGCCAGGGTTTGTCCTAGGGCATATCCCGAGTCATAGATAACCTGGCTTGCCCAGGCTTCTCCTTTTAGGGCGCGCTCGGTGATTTCACGTCCGCTTTGCGCCCGCGGGAGATTAGCCGGTTTATCCCGGTTATACAGTTCTACTTGACCACTGCCGGAAGCCACGGTTTCGATATGACCTTTGGCTCCACAAGAACAGGTTAAACCGGTAGCTAACGGGTGGGGCAGATGCCCGATATTACCGGCGGCGCAGTGCGCGCCAAACTGGACTTGACCATCGATAACTAGCCCGCCTCCCATGCCGGTTCCCACCGCTGCGGCCAGGATAGAGGAATAGTCTTTACCGGCTCCTAGGGTTGCTTCCCCGAGGGCGTGGGCGTGCACATCATTGAGGACGTAAACTTCCGTATTGAAAGCGGCCTTTACCTGTTTCGCTAGTTCGGTTCCCGCCCAGCCTTTAATCAAATCGGTAGCAGAAATAACCGTTCCCCGCTGGGGGTCAATCACGCCCGCAGCAGAAATGCCGATTGCCTGGATTTGGGTTATGCCTTCGGCGGCAGCCGTATCTTTAGCGTGACTTAGCGCTTCGATAATGGCAGCTACTACTGCCGCGCTACCCTCACTGGCGGGGGTAGGGCGCGAATAATTCGCCGCTACTGTCCCTTGGGTAGTATCAACTACCGCGGATGCAATCTTAGTGCCGCCCAAGTCGGCAACGAGGAAATAGCTCATTTTAAGAGACCTACCTGCTCAAGTACGGCGCGTACTCGTTCAACATTTTCCCCTTCGAGGGCTTTAACCGGTTCGGTAACCTGGTTGGTGTTGAAAACTCCCAGCAGTTGCAGGGCAGTTTTGAAGCCCCCCACTCCCGCTCCGTAGCCTTGAATACCGCTCGGTACTGCGGTAATCCGCATTAGGCGAGCTAAATAGTCTTGTTCTTTCCGTACGGTTTCCCAATCCCCGTTCTGGTAGGCGCGCCATTGGCGGACGTAACCCTCGGGATCTACATTTCCCAGGCCGGGTACGCACCCGTCAGCCCCGGACATATAGGCGCCATCAACCACGACTTCGTGCCCAGTTAGGAGGGTTAAGGGGTGTCCGCAATCGCGATTTTCCTGGCACAGGAAACGGAAAGAAACGTCGTCACCGGAAGAGTCTTTTACGCCGGATAACACCCCGTCTTTACCGAGGCGAATAATTAAATCTACCGGCAGTTTAACGTGTACACATACGGGGATGTCGTAAGCGAATATGGGCAGGTCGATGGCCTGGTGAATCAGGCGGAAGTGGCGTTCGATTTCGGCTAGCCCCCCTAGAGCATAGAAGGGAGCGGTAGCCACAATCGCATCTACCCCGAGTTCTTTTGCTTCTTTGGCGTGTTCAATAACCCGCATAGTTTCGGTATCGATACAACCGCCCAGTACTGGAACCCGATGATCTACGATTTCAACGGCAGTTTTTAGGACTTCCCGGCGCATTTGGTCGGTTAGGAAAGCTACTTCCGAGGAGGAACCGAGGACGAATAATCCGTCTACTCCGGCTGCAATCATCCGTTCTAGGTGGCGCTTATAGGATTCTTTATCGAGTTTGCCGTCCTTGGTTAGCGGGGTAACTACCGGGGGGACAATACCGGAGAAATCAGTCATTTCTTTTCCTTTTCCTTAGTGGATTTATCTGTTTTTAGGGTACTCGACTGGGAAGGGTGCTTAAGTAAGGTAGTCACAGTAGAAACATCGTTGCCTCTCTGTAAGGGGTAGGTTCTTCCGCAGCGCAAATCCATCATTGGTTGTCTGACACTTAGAGCATAATCTATTGATTTAGTCGGTGCAAGGGTTTTTAGGAAAGTTTCTTAAAGACCTAGTTTATTTAGTATTTGGCTGTTTGTTGAGGTAGTTAAGTTGATCAAGGGAGCAGAAATTGTCTGACAACTACTGGGGGTTGGAGGGTAGGAACCGAGGTTCGGTTTTTAGAGGGGCGCGCCTTCGCCCGCAATGAGTACGTCCTCGATATCAGCGGTAAGTTCGCGGAAAAATCCGGGCAACTTGGCAGGCAAACCTATTTCCCTGAGGTATCATAAATGCCTAGTTAAGCAGGGGCAGACGTTAATAGGGAGCAAAGATGCTTAGTTATTTGGTAGCGGGAAATCCTACTCGTCCTCTAATTATTTTGGTTCACGGAGTAGAAGACTGTGCGATTTCCTGGGCGGATTATATTGACCATTTAAAGTCCCGTTACCTGGTGGTTTCAATAGATCACAAAGGACACGGTTTTTCGCCTCGATTTACCGACCAAGAGCTAAAAGACCCTTTCGAGGCTTCATATTCTGCCCTGGTGGAAGCGGTACAATTTATCGAAAAAACCTTCGGTAAAAAAGCTATTTTCGTGGGGCATTCCATGGGGGGAGCCCTGGTTACGAAACTGGCTGCGCGCCACCCGGAACTGGTAGCAGGGGCGGTAGTAGAAGATCCGGCGTGGCTGTCGCAAACCTACCGTCAAAACTATGTAACTAATATTCCGACTGCTCTTAACCAACTTGATTCCTGGCAAGACCCAATGGCGGCCTATAACTGGGGAAGAAAGCGGCGACCCTGGTGGCCGGGGGATACCATGATTGGTTGGGTTTTTGGAAAGCTCCGGGTGGATTCAGGACTGATAGGAACCGGGGTGGTTAGTTTTAAGGAAAACTGGCAAGACTTGGTGCAAGAAATTACGGTTCCCCTGGTGGTGGTTTCTTCCGATCAGGAATCAGATATTGTGGGGAAGTCCGGGTTAGCGCAAACCGATGCTTTAGCTAATCGGAATGTGGAAACAGTTTTTATTCCCGGCTGTGAACATACGCTGCGGCGCAACAAACCTCAAGAATTCAATCGGTTAATAGATCCTTACCTGATGAAATGGGCGGATGTGGAAGAAAACCGTAGTTAGGGGAGGGGGCTGGTAGCTGCGGCTCGCCCTCATAGCGGAAAGTAGAAAACTGGCTTAAGCGGGTAGAGACTCAATGGATTCTATTAAAGGCGAATAGTGGGCTTCTACCGCGGACATGTATCCCAATGCGTCTCCCGCTTCGGCGGCTTTGAGCATCGCCCCATGCGCCTTGGCGGTTGCTACCATATTTTCTTTCCCGGCAGCCGGTAAGACGGGAACCACCGACATATGTACCAGCCAGAGGGCATTCATTAGCTCTTCGAGTAGGTTGTTGTTTAACTCTGACACTAGGCGGGTGTGAAACTCTATGTCCTCAACCAAGAATTCCTGCCCATTATGTGCTTTTTCCACCATAGTATCTACTAGCTGATGTAAATGAGTTAGCTGTTTTCCAGCCACTTTCATTACTATTTCTCGGGCTAAACCAATATCTAGGGTACGGCGAACTTGCACGACTTCGCTTAAGGAAGTCAGGTTGGTAGATTTTAGTGAAGAGCGCAGCACCATCATTTGCGCCAGAGGACGCAAAGACATTTCTCCCACGTAGGTTCCGCGTCCTTGCCGCACGCTAATAATATCTAAAGCCTGCAATTGCCTTAAGGCTTCGCGTACGGAAGAGCGGGAAACCCCTAAGCGTTCGCACAGTTCAGTCTCGGTAGGTAGCGGGTCACCGGGTTGTAGGCGCTCTTGTAATATGAAACTTTCAATTGCAGACAGGGTTCCTTTAGAGCGGGAGCTAGGAATCTCTAAGCCCTTTTCATTGTGTAGTAAGCGCCGGTAATCGTCCACTGTAGAGACTGATTCGGGGGTAACTGACTTTTTCATATGTTTCCTCTATTGCAAGTGCGCTCGTCTAGTAGACTACCACTCCCCATTGAACGGTAGTTGTCTGATGACAGCTATGCTACAGGGCATAGTGTAGTGATGCAACACTCTTTTGCTTTGTAAGGTTGATAAGCCAAAAACTAGCTTTCTTTGCAGGTCTATAGCAAATAGGTAACCTTTTTGTTAAATGCTTGACAGAACTTGTTCTTTGTTACTACGCTGGCATTTGTATGAAGTTGACATTCGTCTCCCATACGGCAAATGGAAATTCTCAAAGGAGAGGACTCAAAATGCGTTCTATTAAGCGTTGGGCAAAGGTATCGGCTGTACTTGCCGCTGCTGCACTTGCTCTTTCGGCTTGTGGAGGAGGATCCGCTGACAAGAAAGCAGGAGGATCTACCGGAACCAAAGCAAGTGGCGAACTAAAAGTTTTTGCCGCTTATGACACCACTAACTGGAATCCCTCGAACACGTCATCAGCTCTGGCGGTGGGCGCTAACCTACAGGTAGTTGAAGGGTTGTACGAGTTTGATTTCTCAAAGTTCAAGGCTCACAAGGCACTGGCTGCTGAAGATGAACCTACCAAGGTAAATGACACCACCTATGAAGTTAAACTGCGTGATGGAGCCAAGTTCTCTACTGGAGATGCAGTTAGCTCTAAAGATGTGGTCAGTTCCTATAAACGAATCGTTGATGGGGACAAGGATTCAACTGGTGCAGTACAACCCAGTTCCTATGCTGCGTTCCTGACTGCTATTTCCGGTATCGAAGCTAAAGACGACAGCACAGTTACCATCAAACTGACCCACGCTATTGACAACCTGAAAGAGCGCTTAGCATTGATTAAAGTGGTTCCCAGCAAAGCCACCTTTGATGAATTGACCAAGATGCCAGTGGGATCTGGACCTTACAAATACGACACTATTACTGACACCACTCAGGATTTGTCTGTAAATGAGCACTACAACGGGGCTAACCCGGCAACCGTAAGCAAGATTCACTACGACAATTCCCGGGACGCAACCGCTCGTTTGACCGCCGCGGTAGCCGGACAAACTGACGTAGTTGAAGCGCTAGATCCGGCCGGTATTGAAAAGGTTAAGGCTGCCGGATGGGAAGTTAAAGATGCTACCGCTTACGGTATCGCCATGATGACCTTTAACACCACCAAGGCTCCTTTCAAAGACAAGCGGGTTCGTCAGGCACTACTGACCGCTATTGATACCCAAACTATGATTAAGACTGCTCTTAATGGCGCGGGTAAAGAGCCTACTTCTTTCCTGCCTGACTACAACGATCAATACAAGAAAGCTGCTACCCAGTTCTCCTTTGATGTAAACAAGGCAAAGAAACTACTGGCGGATGCCGGAGTGGCTGCCGGTACCGAAATTAGCGTGCTCACTACTACCGATACTTGGATTGCTGCTATGGGTCCGCAAATCAAGCAGAACTTTGAGGCTCTAGGTCTAAAAGTTAATCTCAACAATGTTGCTTCCGCGGATTTATGGAACAACAACGTTGCCCAAGGCAAGTTTGATGTCGTGGTTGCCCCCGGTGATGCCTCCGTTTACGGCGCCGATCCGGGAGTGCTGATTAAGGGCTGGTTCTTCTCCGAACTGTGGATGAAAGACCGTTTCCGTCTAACCGAATCTGACCCTGCGGGAGCTAAAGCTCTGGTTGATTTAATGGATAAAGCCGATAAAGCTACCGGAGATGAGGCTAAAGCTAAATGGGGTGAAGTGCAAGATATGATTGCTGATCAGGCAGCACTCTATCCGCTAGCCTTCCACACTCTCTACACCGCCTACAATCCCGCTAAAGTATCTAACCTCACTCCGATTGGCGTGACCGGTCTGCAACTAATCGGCACCAAGGTAAGCAAGTAGTTATCAAATGATTACTTGCTGCTAAGTGAGGCTCCAACTAATGGGCGGGGCGGAAGCTCCAGTTTCCGCCCCGCCCATTAACTTTTGCGGAAGCTAATACTTGGCTAAAAGGAGAGATTAGTGAACAACTTATTGAGACTCATAGGTAGGCGACTTATCGCTTTACCAATCATGGCAATCGGGGTAACCATGTTGGTGTTTTTCGTAATGGAGCTATCGCCTATTGACCCCGCCTGGACAGCGCTCGGCGATAACGCCGCCGATCCCGCTCAAGTAAAAGCCTTTAATATCGCCCACGGATATGTAACCGATGATGGTAGCGAGACGGGGAAACCGATTCCCGCAGTGGTTCGCTACTTCAATTATCTAGTTGGTTTATGTCAAGGTGACTTTGGTATTTATGGGGTAGGGACTGGTCATAAAGTAGTAGATTTAATTGCCCCTGCGCTTCCGGTAACCCTACAGCTCACTTTCTTTGGGCTAATCATTGCGGTACTGATTTCCTTCCCCTTAGGGGTAATCGCGGCGCTTTATCGTGACCGCTGGCCTGATCAGGTTTTTCGTGTCCTATCAGTGGTATTTATCGGTACCCCCAGCTTCTGGTTAGCTGCCTTGTTAGTGCTACTAGGTCTTTCCCTCGGTCATGGTGAACTGGTAGCCGGAGGGTTACCGGGAATCACTGAAGACTTTGGCGGCTGGGTAACCCGGATGATACTTCCCGCCCTGGCGCTGGCAACTCCGGTTATTGGGCAAATGACTAGGGTGGTTCGTACTTCAGTAGTAGAAGAACTCGACCGCGATTACGTTCGCACCGCTTTGGGGGCGGGCATTCCTCGCCCGGTAGTAATCGCTCGTAACGTGCTACGTAACGCGCTGATTACTCCGGTAACCGTCCTCGGTTTACGAGTCGGATACCTTATGGGAGGGGCAGTGGTTATCGAAATTATTTTCGGTCTGCAAGGAATGGGTAAAGTCCTGGTGCAAGGAGTACAGCAAAGCCAAGTAGAAGTCGTTCAAGCTGCTGCTTTGGTGGTTGCCTTAGCTTTCATTGTGGTTAATATCGTCGTCGATATGCTCTACCTGTTAATAAACCCCCGAATTAGGTCTGTGTGATAATCATGATGAGTCAAACCAAGAAAGTTGTTTCCGCAGTTGAAAGCGGTAAAAAAGTACGCTTTAACCGTTGGAAAAATATGAGTATCGGTGCGCGCATTTCCGTGTGTGTACTGATTAGCGTGGTACTGATTTCCATTTTTGCCAAATTTATTACCCCATACTCTCCCGATAGGGTATTCACCGACGCCATCTTGGCTCATCCCAGCGGATCGCACCTATTCGGAACCGATTATGCCGGTCGCGACGTGTTATCGCGTTTGCTGATGGGCGGGCGTTTCTCGATAGTCATCGGATTGTGTTCCGCATTTATTGCCCTGTTCTTTGGGGCAATTATCGGCTCGATTGCGGCGGTAGTACGTCGCAGCCTTTCAGAAGTGATTATGAGAATAATGGACATCATTATGGCGGTTCCGGGCATTGCTATGGCAGCAGTAATGGTGTTGGTATTCTCCGGTATCTTCAAAGATGGTAATCGAGTCGGGCTAGTTGCCGTGATTATCGTGGCTATCTCATTCGTCTACACCCCGCAGCTAGCGCGGATTGTCCGGGCAAATGTGATGGCAGCCTACGGTGAAGACTACGTTAGAGCAGTTATTGTTTCGGGTGCGCGTGCCCCCTGGATTCTGGTAAAACACGTAATCCGTAACACGGCTGCTCCAGTACTGGTATTTGCCACCGTCCTGGTAGCAGATGCGATTATTCTGGAAGCCTCCCTAACCTTTATTGGCTCCGGTCTCCAATCAACAATGGTTCCTACCTGGGGTAACGTACTTTCTGATGCGTCTGCCAACGGTTCCATTATTTATGGAGCCTGGTGGACCGCCCTATTCCCCGGTTTGCTAATCATGATTACGGTACTGTGTCTAAACATCTTGTCTGAGGGGATTACCGACGCCATGGTAGCTGCGCCGGCTTCCGCTCCCGCGAAGGTCGAACAAAATACCGCCGATCGAGAAGCCGATGCTCTGCTATTGGATCCTCGTCGCGCCTATGCGACTCAAAAGGACTCCTTACAAGAACGTCTAGACTCCCTCAAACTGGTGGAAAGCCAACGCGATGATCGCTTTGATGATTCACCGTTTGCCGGTCAAACCCCATTACTGGAAGTAAAGAACCTATCCATCAAATTCCCGCGTCATGGTGACGTAAACGTAGTGGATCGGGTAAGCTTCACAGTTCGCCCCGGAGAAACCATGGGGCTGGTTGGGGAATCAGGCTGTGGTAAATCAATCACTGCGCTAACCATTATGGGCTTGATTGATCCGCGCGCCCAGCTTGAAGGAGAGATTCTCTATCAAGGTCAAGACCTCTTGAAAATGTCTCCCAAGCAACGGCAAGGGCTGTTAGGAAACGAAATGGCAATGATTTACCAGGATGCGCTCAGCTCCCTGAATCCTGCCATGTTGATTAAGGCTCAGATGAAGCAACTAACCTCCAGGGGAGGAACTCGCAGCGCCGAGGAACTTCTAGAACTGGTGGGCTTAGATCCCAAACGAACCTTGGAATCCTACCCACATGAGCTTTCTGGAGGGCAGCGGCAGCGCGTCCTCATCGCCATGGCTCTTACCCGCGATCCGAAGCTGGTGATTGCCGATGAGCCGACTACCGCTCTGGATGTTACCGTCCAAAAGCAAGTTATCGCTCTGCTAAACGAGTTACGGGAAAAACTGGGATTCGCCATGGTGTTCGTTAGCCACGACCTCGCCCTAGTTGCCGAGGTGGCTCACAAGATAACCGTAATGTACGCCGGACAGGTAGTAGAACAATCGCCGACCAGCGAGCTACTGGAACACCCGGTTCACGAGTACACTCGCGGTTTGCTAGGGGCGGTACTGTCAATCGAATCTGGTTCCGGGCGTTTACATCAGGTTCCTGGCACAGTACCTAGTCCTAAAGATTTCCCTGTTGGTGACCGTTTCGCACCGCGTTCATCCCATCCAGATTATGGAGCCGATATTCCACTTGAGCTAGAACTGGTTGGTCCAGAACACGTGTATGCGGCACTACCTGATAAAGAGGGCGTGTATAAGCGTGCTCCCCGATATAACGCCAGCGGAAAGGAGGACTAATCATGGTAGACGATAAAATGGTTTTACCTAACAGCGAACCGGTAGACCCGGATGTTCCCATTATTGAACTGCGTAAGGTTGAAGTGATTTTCAAAGCACGCACCGGTTCAATCTTCAAACCAAACCATGTACATGCAGTACGAGGCGTGGATATGAAGATTATGCCCGGAAAAGTGTTGGGAATTGTGGGGGAATCGGGTTGCGGTAAATCTACCACCGCCAACGTGATGTGCGGTCTGCAAGTAGCCAGTAAAGGCCAAGTGCTATTTATGGGCAAGGACGTGACCAAACGTTCCGCTAAGGATCGCCGGCTCATCGGACAGGTAGTATCGGTAGTTTTCCAAGACCCAGCGACTGCCTTAAATCCGCGCATGACAGTGCAAGACCAACTGGCAGATCCCTTACGGGTTCATAAAATCGGTGATGAGTCTTCGCGTCAAAAAAGGGTAAGAGAGCTGCTAGGACTGGTGGGGCTACCGTTATCTGCTCTCGGGGCGCTGCCGGGTCAGCTTTCCGGTGGGCAGCGGCAGCGAGTGGCAATCGCTCGTGCCCTATCCCTTAACCCGAAAGCGATTATTGCTGATGAACCTACCTCTGCTCTGGATGTGTCGGTGCGTGCTCAGATTTTGAATCTACTATCTGATTTACGTGAGGAACTCGGTCTGGCGATGGTGTTTATTTCGCATGATATTCAGACGGTGCGTTACATCTCTGACCGTATTGCGGTGATGAACGCGGGAAAGGTGGTTGAGCAAGGAACTGCTGAACAAATCCTGAATTCCCCCAAAGATCCTTACACCGAGAAATTGTTGGGAGCTGCTCCCTCGCTATTGCATCCTGCTTGTTTAACCGAATATGCATAGTAATCGATAAGGAAGCATTGCTGAAGCGTTTATTAACGAGTTAATAAATAATCAACTGGGGGGCGGGTATTAAAGATACCCGCCCCCCAGTTATTTCTTTGCCCGCCTGGTTTTAAGCGAAGCTGATTGGGACGAAAGTGGGGTAGTCGCTTTCGGTTTGGGATTAACTGCTCTGGTTTAGGGATTCGACAGTTGTTAGATGGGGATAATACGCCGATATTCGGGGTATTGTTGCAGGTAAACTAGATGAAGAGCTGTTTAGAGTTCGCTATTTTTGTGGCTTCCCTTACTTTTGCTTATTCTGGTTTGACGCGTGAACGCTCGCACGGTAACTTTGTATTCGTTGCCGAGCGCGGAAGCCGGTGGGAGATGAAAACCCACCGCTTATTTTTTGCTCGCAACAGACCCTAACCGGTCGGTTTGGTTGGTTTGTGGTTTGGTTGTTTGTGTTCTCGATAGTTGTGTTTTTTTTGTTTTGTTTGTGTGGGATTGACTGGGTTGCCTGCGGTTTTTGGTGGGTGGTTTGGTTTTTTCTGTTTTTTGTTTTTTTGATGCTGATGATTTTGGAACGAGTTGTTTTTTGATTTTTGGTGTTTGTTTTTGCAGGATTGTTTTCTGGCTTGAACCATTTTGGTTTGGCTCTTTTTGGGTTGGATCGTTTTTTGGCCTGCTGTTTTTGGTGGGTTTTGTTTTTGGTTTTTGTTGGAGAGTTTGATCCTGGCTCAGGATGAACG